>JAILMY010000052.1 GCA_024692165.1 Butyrivibrio sp.
TTCTGGCCCTTTTTGGCAGACCTTACTGTAAATCTCACAATTCCGGCAAAATTCTGACCAAAGTCGTAAATTATCTCCCGGTCTTTATCTGTAACTTTTACCGGCTTAAATATCTCATGTTCAATAACCGGCTCGCCGCACTCAGCCTGGATTTTTGGATTAACCCTCAGTTTCTCAATGCCGGCCTTGATATAATCTCTGTCATTAACCACAACAGTACTGTCGTAATATTCTCCGTCGTACAGGTCGGACATTTTAAGAGGACCTTTTCTGGTAACGTCCCAGGTCTCGTCTGTTCCGATAATCTCCTCTTCGCCGCTTTCATATAAGAAGTGGATCTGGGCAAGAAGTGCCTGCCTGTCAGCTGCAAATCTGTTTTTTCTGCTGTAGATGAAGGAACCTACAGCCCATCCTCCACAGAGGGTAAATGATATTTCTTTTTCCTTTTCATCTTCAAATCTGTCCGTTACGTCCATGACCTGATACTGAAGATTATGTTTATAAGAGGTAAAACCAGGAGCAAAATATCTGTTTCCAACTTTTTTACCATCTACTTTGCATTCATAGGTTCCAAGAGCTGTTGAGTAAATATATGCCTTCCTGAGTTTGGAAATGGGCTTAACTTTTTTCCTGAACATCATGGGCTCGGGGGAAACATTCTTTTCTGTAAAAGAGTAGGTTCCGTCGCTGATCCACTTCCCATACCACCTTTGTCCCATAAGCCCTGTTCGGAAGGAAGTCTCTCCCTCAGCGCTTTCACCTCTGTTATCGGTAACAACAATCTTTACCTGATAATCTGTCATTGGCTCAAGAGGCTTTCCCTCATAAGGAATCTCAATCTGTCTCTTTGTATCAATTGACCACATTTCGCTGCCGGAGCAATCTTTCACTTCGATGTGGCAGCTTTTAACTTCAACATTTTGTCCATCTGCCAGAAGCTTTACGGAAAAATGCGGTTTCTTTTCATCGGTGACCACATTTTGCTCAAGTCCTTCAACTGTCAGTTTGCTTACTTTTAACATAATCGCCTCTCCAACTTTGATGATTTCTGCCTATTTGGACATTTGCCCCTTACATCATTTCGTGATTATATGATGACATAAAAAAAATGAGCAAAACCACTTTGTCGTGTTTTGCTCATTTTTTTACAAATTTCATTTTTCGCTTGTCAATTGTGCACAAAATAAATGTTTAGAAATTGTGAATCATTTACAAGGTATTGAGGCATAACAAACCTGGTATGTATATACAGACTTCTGGTGGTTTTTAAAACCGTATTAAAGGTGCTCACGCACAATTGACCCCGGTGCTATTATCGCGAAATAATCAGCAAGGTCCCTTTTCAAAAACGCTGGCCTGTAAAGGTAAATAAGCATCTGATCCCCCATTACTACTTTTCCTACTTTGAACGTTAGAGACTGCTAACCATATGCCAAAAACAAAACCCGTACTAGCCAGGTCTCTTAATAGTTATCTAGCATTATGAGGCTTTTATCCAAAAGCTTTTTCAACCTTCCAGCTAACGGCCTGTTTTCTTCCATTGACAAAGTTCTTATATATTCCATCCTGCTCCATCAGCTCATCATGCTTGCCCTGTTGAACAATTTTACCTTTATCAATTACAACAATCTGGTCTGCATGTCTGACTGTCTTAAGCCTATGAGCTATCATGATAATAGTCTTATACTTAGTCAGATTCTCTATGGCCTGCGTAAGTTCTTTTTCATTTTCGGGATCAACATTTGCGGTTGCCTCATCAAGAATAATGATTGGAGCGTTCTTCATGATAGCTCTGGCTATAGCGATTCTCTGCTTCTCACCACCGGATAGTGTTGCACCACCTTCACCAACGACTGTTTCATATCCATCTGGAAGTCCCATAATAAACTCATGACAGCAGGCTTTTTTAGCAGCCGCAATTACATCATCCATAGAAGCCTCAGGCCTTCCAAATCTGATGTTGTTTGCAATAGTATCCTCGAAAAAGATATACCCTCTGGAACACAAAGCTGAAATTCTCCATGAGAGAATCAAAACTGTAGTCCTTTACATCTCTGCCTCCAAGTGTCACCTTTCCGGACTTAACGTCCCAGAATCTTGCAATAAGAGATGTGATTGTTGTTTTACCGCCACCTGATGGTCCAACAATCGCCGTTGTAGTATTTTCTTTTATATCAAGAGTTACATCGTCAATGATTGTCATGTTATCATAAGCAAAACTCACATGATCAAGATGAATATCTTTATTTAAAGGTTTAATAGCTTCGCCATTTGTATCCATCTGTTTTATATCAAGAATTTCATTTGCCAGGTCTACACCTTTTCCAATAACCTTAAGAAGTGCCGTATACACACCTGCAGAATCCAGCGATTCAAATACCATGAAGGAACACATAAGCATTGTTATGGCATAAGTGAGCTCCATTGTTCCGTTAAGATAAAACGCCAACGAAGCCCCCGCAATGCAGACTCCCATGAGCTTACAAATGAGGTTCTGAACTCCCACCGCTGGTATTGCCGCTATTTCAGCAGATATATCCGCTTTTGTTTTTCTTTCGATAGCTTTTGAAAGTCTTGTGGAATTCTGAGAGATAATGTTGTAATTTCTAATTTCCGCAATACCCTGGATAAACTCAAGTATTACGCCAACCATATCTCTGTCAGCTTCCAGTTTTTCACCGGCAACCATTGCAACGCTTTTGTTTGTCCACTTGTTTACAAAAAAGAAAACTATAATCCCCAAAACTGAGATGATACCGATCCGAACGTCAAAGATAAACATTCCAATGCCGATAACAACTGTTGTGATACTTCCCTGAAGCACCATAATGATAGCTCTTGTCGCGATATCTCCGGTCTGCTCCAAAGTATTTGTTGTTACAGACGTGATGTGCCCGAGACTCGTATCATTAAAATAACCCATAGGAAGATATCTAAGATGCTGGCCTATTTCAATTCTCTTCCCACAGCATGTGTTATAACCTGCCTCTGTCTGAAGCATCTGTGAAAATCTGTTAACTACCATCTTTCCGATAGTACTTATGAGCATAAAGCCTATTACTACAAGAAAAGTATTTGTATTTACGTTCTTTTCAACCACCGCCTTTATTGCGAAAAATGCAGCCGGTATCTTCATCGCTCCAAATAGAGCATCTACAACACCAAGG
Source organism: Butyrivibrio sp. (assembly GCA_024692165.1). Lineage (GTDB taxonomy): Bacteria > Bacillota > Clostridia > Lachnospirales > Lachnospiraceae > Butyrivibrio. The sequence continues at coordinate 3,168 of JAILMY010000052.1, forward strand.
GCCACCGCTTTGTAAAATTTATCTCTATCTTCTTTACTGCAAAAGTTAAAGAATTTTCTTACCATCTCAAGCATTTACGGCCTCCTTTCCAACTTCGGAAACTACGTCACTGACTGTAACGTCATCATCCTTTGACATGGAGTGTGCTTCCCACATCTTCTTGTAAAGGATACAGTTTCTAAGAAGATATTCGTGAGTACCGGAGGCTTCTACATTTCCATTATTTATGACAAAAATCTTATCTGCATCCATAATGGTCGATAACCTGTGGGCTATAACAATAAGTGTTTTGCCCTTAACCAGCTTGGCCACGCTGCTCTGCACCAATGCTTCATTTTCAGGGTCTGTATAGGCTGTTGCTTCATCCAGAATAACAACAGGCGCATCTTTGAGCATTGCCCTTGCTATGCAGATTCGCTGCCTTTCACCGCCGGACAGATGACCACCGGCTCCGCCGACTACTGTGTCGTAGCCATTTTCGAGACCAAGAATGAATTCATGACAACCTGATGCTTTTGCAGCATTTATGACTTCTTCGTCCGTGGCACCTGCTTTACCTAACCTGATATTTTCCATTATTGTCATATCAAATAAATAGTTGTCCTGAGCCACGTATGCTATCTGACTTGTATAGTAGTCCAGGGGCAAATCCTTGATATTTACCCCGCCGTATGTAATGCGTCCGTCATCAACATCCCATAGCGAATCGATAAGTCTTGCAATCGTACTCTTTCCCGAGCCTGATGGTCCTACAAAAGCATTCACTTCGCCCTGTTTTATTTCCATATCAATTCCATGAAGAATCTCTTTGTCTTTGTATGCGAATTTCACTCCCCTGAGCTCAATATCTGAGCCGACAGGCTTTTTAGAAAGGCTCTCAGGTCTTATCATATCTTTTCTATCAATGATCTCTGTAACCTCTCCAAAGATCGTCTGCATTTTCATAATGTCATCCATGTATGAAAATGCTATCATCAGCGGCGATATAAGGCCTGCGGAAAGTATGATACATGTAATGAATTTTTCCGGAGTGAGACTTCCGTTTTTAACAAGCAAAAGACCTACAGGAAGCACCCCAAGGAATGTAGCAGGAGTAAAAGAAAATGTTCCGGCCTGCCACCATATACATTTCCTCATCCAGTTTATAAAGCAGTCTGCTCCGTCTTTTGCTGCAAGTACAAACTTTTCGTAGGAACTGCCGGTTTTACCAAAAGCCTTTATTACCTCAATACCATTTATATACTCAACTGCCGTATCATTCAGATACTTGGTTTTCTGGACTGTAACCTCAAACTCTCCCTGGCTCTTTATCATCATTACAGATGCAAAGAATACACCGATCACTACTGATATAAGATTTGCAAGTCCCACTCTCCAGTCAATGGTCAGAAGATAAATAAAGATAATCGCCGGAAGTAAAATGTTTGCAGTAAATTCCGGCACAATATGTGCAAGGGTAGTTTCCATGGAATCCACTCGCTCAACAATGATATTCTTGTAGCTTCCGCTGTTATCATCAAGAACTGATCCAAGTGGAATTGTAGAAAGCTTTTTACAAAGCTGCTTTCTGATGCCACCAAGTACATTGAAGGT
>JAILMY010000136.1 GCA_024692165.1 Butyrivibrio sp.
GATATCCAGTTCCTTTAAGATGTCTTTTTTGTACTGCTCCTCTCCGTCTTCAGTGGAGATTATGACTGCCTTCCCATCGAGGATCTCTCTTTTTGACAAGAGCATGCCCTGCAGAGCTGTTGTCTTGCCGCTTTCGAGAAAACCCGCAAATACAAATACTGCTACCGAATTTGCCATGTTTATACCTGCCTTTTTGCAACACAGTTGCATTTTATTATATTTACCCATTTTATCCGTGTCAATACAAAATGCAACAATGTCGCATCTTTTATTACTCAAAAAAACACCCGGAAAACGCACTGTTTCCGGATGCCTGTAGTTTACTTTCTGCAATTTTCGCACAGTCCTATGATAACTGTTTTTCCATAATCAATATCTATTCCGTATTCTGACTTCATCCTCTTTTCCGCATCAGCGAAAATGCTGTTGTCGAGATGAAAGATCCTGCCGCATCTTTCACACTCTGCATGTATATGGCTATGGCATGCGCTATGCTCCTCTGAATACTGATAGCATGTGGCATTGACCCCTGATTCCTTATACTTTACTATTGTTCCTTCAATGCAAAGTCTTTCAAGATTGCGATAAATAGTGGATCTGTCCACTCTTTCGCTTCCTTTATTGAGTTCACTGACTATATCTTTTGCAGTAAAACGGGTATCAGCATTATCCTTCAGATACTCTATTATGATATTTCTTGGCTTTGTTTTATAGTTGCTGCTCATAATATCATTCCCCTTACTTTGGTCAATGCTTTGACAAGTCCCAGTGTAGGATTAGTATGGCCATGTGCCGGAATACAAAACCATATGATTTTCATCAATCTCTCCCCCTAAGCTATCACAATAATGTTATCATATTCATATCTTTGAGAGGAGAAAAGAATTTAGTTTTTGTATGGAGGAAAGTAACTTGGAAAGCAATAAAAGTGGTGGCGACCCACATACCTATTTTAGAGGAATTCTTTCCTGAAGTATTCAATTAAAAAAGCAGTAATAATCTAAAATATATACCCTCTTTACTGAACTTTTATCATCCGGTAAAGAGGGTACATTTTGTTAAGTCATGCTACATTGTGTTCTATACCATAAATCTCTTCAAGCACTTCTTCAATCTTTTCAATAAATTTCTTCATTACCAAAGCCCTCCTTTTATGAAAGTGTTATCAGTTATGTGGTGAATTATTATTGCTGCCACGTTTGTTTTCTTTGATGATTTTATGATAACATCTTGTCTTGCTATTGTATAATACATATAATGATAGGAGAGATATACCTTATAGGTATAGAAGAAACGGAGGAGAATATGGAGCTTCGACATATCAGATATTTCCTGACAGTGGCGGAAGAAGGCAGTTTTACCAGGGCAGCAGAAAAACTCTGCATAGCACAGCCGCCACTTAGCAGACAGATACGTGATCTTGAAGAGGAACTAAACACCAGGCTCTTTGTGCGCAGATCAAGAGGACTTGCCCTGACTGAAGCTGGTGTGCGCTTTCAGCAATATGCACGCCGTATAAAGCAGTTATCAGATCAGTCCGTTGAGGATATCAGCAAGATGCAGGATGGCCTTACCGGCAGACTATACCTTGCTACGGTTGAAGGACGTGCTCCTGAGCTTTTTGCAAACTGGATAAGTGATTTCAAGAAGAAATATCCTCTTGTTGAATATGAAGTATGGAATGGAAATTCTGATGATGTTATAAAAAGAGTCCATTCAGGACTAAATGAAGTAGGGGTAATAACATTTCCTTTCGATGAGGAAGGTCTTGATGGACGCCTCATATATACTGAACCCTGGGTTGCAATAATTCCCAAGGGACATCCCCTGGCAAAGGGCAAGAATGATAGTATAGAGCTGAAAAAGCTCGCACCCTATGAGCTTATTATTCCATCCCGAAGATCCAGAAGAAAAGAGATTGAAAACTGGTTTGCTCCCCTTGGCTGTGAGCCCAAAATCATCTGCCGTATAGCGCATATGCTAAATGCTTATGAACTCACAGCAAAGGGAGTTGGAATTGCCATATATCCTGCTTCTGCCGCTAAATATGTGGGCGAAGATGCTGTTATAAAAAAGATTACAAAACCAAACGTCACAGCCCGCTACGCTATTGTCAGAAGCGCAGAGCGAGATCTCTCAAAAGTAGCCCAGGAATTCTGGGATATGGTAAGTGAGTCTTCGCAGTAAGCTCTGTTGTTCGATTACAAATTCTCATACCATCTTATTGCTCTTTCCGGCCATCCTTCCATGCACATTCCTTCACCATCCGCAAATCCGTGCCCACCGGTTGGTCCGATTTCCAATCTGCATACAATGCCTGCTTTATCAAGTGCAGCTGCCAGATTCTTTGAATGTTTTGGATCAACTAATTCATCTTCAGCTGCACAAAAAACAGCTGTAGGAGGAAAGCCGGTTACATGTTCAGGAATTTCAAAGCAGCTGTTGCAGGCTTCTTCCATTGTGCAGCCTACGCTTCTACTTGCATGCTCATCCTTTTCTTTTTCGTCATCCCATTCTTCTGAATTCATGACGCGGAAAGAAGTTACAGGATAAATGGGAAAACATGCCTTGGGCTTCCTGTTATCAAATGCTTTATAGCCTTTTTCCGTATTCCACAAACAGACTACATAACCCCCTGCAGAAAATCCGCAAGTAATATAATCTTCCGATTTAAGACCAAAGTCTTCTTTTTTGTTTTTTATTATTTCAAGGGCTCTTGCTATATCTTCCATAGCTTTAAGTGCAGAAGCTGTAACCCCAACCCTGTAAGTCAAAATAAAAACATTGTAGCCAAGTTCGTTGTAAATGCTTGCAACCGGCCATCCTTCAGTCAGATTCCACACGTTGACAAATCCTCCGCCTGGAACCAGAAGTATAAAAGGTCTATTTCCAGCAGCTTCATCGGATGACGGCAAGTAGACAAAATTTGCATTTCTTTTAGTGGGGTCCACCTGGCTTTCTTCTTCAGAGTACAGGCTGTAGTAATAATCCCCACTTTCTGCAGCTCCAAGTAGCCTTGTAAATCCCCTCTCTAAGTTCCTCCAGCCCATATTGTCAGCTATTTCCTGCAAAGTCCAGTTATAAAATTCTTCTTTGGATAAGTCCCATTTGCTTATCGCATCTTCTGATATTTTTGCAATCAGTGGATCAGTCAATGTGTCTTTCAGTGTCCTTGTGTTAAGCTTTTTGTTCCCCATAACAATACCTTTCCTCGTCTTTCTATAGCACATCAGCACCTTTTTGTAATTGATTAAAAGAAAAATCTTTCCTGCCATCTGTAATTCCCATCTGTTTTTCAGCGGGCCTATGCCGGCTTCTTCGTCAGATACAGCACATAAGTATCATGAAACTCGACTTTATCTCCGCTCGCAAGCACCACACTTCGGAGTCCTTCGAAAAACTTCGTTTTGTAGGGCTCGGGGATCAATATGTGATCGCTGTGTGTGCCGCAATACATCACATATTCATCTGCAGAAAACGTGCGCTTTCCGTAAAAATCATGCCGCGTCATTTCTACATAGCCATAGTCCGTCGCATGCAGATAGTCAAAAGGCTCCTTCATATTCTTATATTCCGTCATCGGCTTATAATATTCATCGTAAACCTTCTGTATATTGCTGTACAGCTCCTCATTGGGTGTCTTATAATCCCCAATCAGAAACATCATCGCCAGCGTTCCGCCGGGCTTTAGCAGTTCAAATGTCTTGGAAAAAGCGATTTTCTCCGGAATCCACTGGATTGTCGCAGCAGAGTATATCACATCAAACTTCTGCTCCCCAAAATCGTGTGTTATAAAGTCATCGTTCACGATGTGGAAATTTGGACTTGCTCCATATTTTTCTTTCATCTTCTCATAGAGATGCTCCCCAAGCTCAATGGCATTATAATCACAGCCGGTACTCAGGATCGGATCTGTCGCCTGGCCGGTTCCCGGGCCGATTTCCAGCACCTTCGTCTTAGCTCCAATGCCGGCTTCCTTAATGAAATATTTGAACAGATCCGCGCTGTAGTGAGGTCTAAACTTATCAAACTGCTCCGGGATTGTATCAAAAACCTTGCGATATTCCATAGTCTCCCCACTCATCCCACTATTCATACCATTCTCTCCCATAATCGTATCTCCTCAACCAATTATCAAAAGGAAAAACTCACAGTTTCTTTTTCATATAACCTCATGGTCAATCAGTATTCTGCCTATGCCTTTATGCCGATAGTCCGGTAAGACTGCAACATTGTCCAAATTCTTCTGCGACAGTTGAAAAAGCTTTCTTTATAAGATCGACACACTCTGGGATTTCTTCCCTTTTTACTTCTCTGATCATCTATACTCTGCTCCAATGTTTTAAAGGTCTCTACATACTTCCGATTTGTCTACCCGCTGATTTATCTACCCTGACACAGCTTACTTTTAAATTATATCAGTATCCAAGCGGCTTACAACCAATTTATGTTGCATGATGATATAAGAGCTCTGGCAAATGTGTAAAAGTGCAGTGAAATACTATATTACGTTGAGATTTACGCCTGATATTCAGATTTGTTCTAAATACAGGTAGCCCTTTTCTGGAGTTACCCCTAGAATCCAATTCTTTTAAATATTTTAGTAGTCAACGGTCTTGGGAACTACACATTTTTTCTATGGTTTTCCAGACGCCAGGTAATGCTTACCTGTGCATAGGAGAAATGAGATTGTCGCGGGTATTCAAATGAAAAATCTTAGAGGATTATTCCTGTTTCTTTACGCAAATAGTTTTGATTTTGAAAAAACACGGGTAATGAAAAAAAGAGGCTACCCTCATAAATAGGATTCCGGAAAAACAGGCGTAATTAATTACTATTTATCAGAAAGATAACTACTGTATTGCAATGGTCGCTGTATTACGATAGCTACTGTATTGCGATAGTTGCTGTATAGCGATAATTACATTTGAAGAGCAATAAGACTGCTCACTCTCAGAAATCCATCAAGACCATAGATTATCTACTTACTCCCTACGATGAGAGATTTGGACATATAAGTGCCGTTATAGAAGATTTGAGTAAATAAAAAGAGATTAGGTTTGAATTAGTCACACTAATCTCTTTATTATTCTTTGATAAATTTACTCTCTGATAAACTGACTCTCGGATCCTGGCGTATCCTTACTTACATACCTTTCAACCTTCATATGAAGATCATACTTCTCCCTTAATTCAGTAATTGTCTTCATCATTGGGGAGGCATGGTGGATGTCAATAGCTTCCTGGCTCTCCCATGAATCAATAAGTAGCACCGTCTCAGCATCATCCATGGGTATGAAATATTCATAACGCAAATTGCCGGCTTCTGCACGGACTTTCTCAGCCGTTCCGCTCTTTTCCATCTCCTCTGCGAATTTCCTGGCACTGCCATCTTTACCCGTGTAATAAATGTTAACCGTAATCATAGCCTCTTATACCCCTCCCCTACATTTTTAAATCCACTGCAAAGATTTAAATTCACTAAAATGATTTAAATTCACTAAAAAGATTTAAATTCATTAAAAAGATTTAAATCCATTAAAAAGATATATTCCCAAAACCGCGTTAAATCCTATCGCGGAATATATACTACATCTTTCTGCGATACCAAAGTACTGAGGCGGAAATGCCTGCATACCTATTGGTCCAATCAACATCATAGAAAAAAATATCGCAGCCCAGATTCCGATTCCTCTTACTTCCTTATTCCTTAATCCGGCGATTATCAAAAGTACAAGTGATACTATAGAAAATATTACCACAAATGCAGTGACAAGCATATGCATGACTTCCTGAAAAGAATCTATTTCCTTACCTGCATCATCAAGGGCAAACATCGAATATCCAACCTTTGATATCCAGTTCATGACAGTAAACAGGTATATTCCTCCCCGGAACATGGCCGTTGAAATCTTCTTATCTGAAACATAAATAGCTACGCATGTGGCACATACCACGCTTCCCGCTGAATATACTGCTAAAAGCTTATCCCAGAGCTGCCTGGATGGTGCAGACTCTGCCGAAAGATCACTTACAGCAGACTCCATCCAGTTATATCCGGGGAAAGCTCCTCTGCAGAAGTATGCAGCAGCTGCATAGGATATAAGTGCGGCAAGACCAGTAAGCCCCATCCAGTTAATCAGTTTTCTGTTCATCTTATGCTCCAATCTGATGGCTTAACCACCTGTAAAAAACAATTATGTTCTTCGGGACAGGTCTTCCCTCTTCCCTTAAACTCATATTCATTAGTTATGATACTAATGTTCATTAGTCTCGTCAACAAAAATAAAAAAATGCATTCCTGAGCACCAAATCTACAGATTCAGGAATGCATCATTTAGTTTTTAAATTCATCCAGCACTGCCGTGTACATATTTTCGTCGGTTATGCCCTCATCGCTTCTTAGCTTGCAGCCTATGCGGATCTTGACTGTTATGTCATTACCTTCAATCTTTTTAATATCTTCAAGCTTTGTCCTGAGTTCTTCAATCAAAGTGTTTATCTCTTCAGGTTTGGTATCATCTGTCACAACAGCAAAGTCAGAACCAATGCATTTAGCTACAGCGCATTTTCCTTCCGTAACATCAACGATAATCTCTGCAGCTCGCTTAAGAAGCTTGTTTCCAAAACCATCACCGAAATCTTCGACTATACGATGATGATTTTCGTTACGAAGTATAAGAAGCGCAAAGTCTGTTTTCTTGGTAGCATAGTTATGTGTAAAGGTCCTGGTAACATCTGCCAGGGCTGAGACATTCATAAGTCCTGTAACAGGATCCAGCCTTCGTTCATTGTACAGTTTGTCCAGATATGAAAGCTGCTCATCCACATCTATACAATGCCCAATAAGACCGATGATCTGACCATTATCATAAATAGGTCTTTTATCGCTCATAATATTATGGGCGATACCATTTACAATACATTGCCCCTGACTCCTCTTCAAAAAGATTCCCTTGTTCAGCACCTCAAGTTCGCCTTCCTCAAGGGCTTTTTCATCCATGAACCATCCCATATCCTCATCTCTTTTTCCGAGAATATCCTCAATCTTCACATCAAGGAAATCAAGATATGCTTTACTGGCGCCCAGATATCTGCGATCAGTGTCTTTCCAGAAAAACTTTATGGACGAATCTGCAACAATGCCTTCAAACAGCTTGGCCTGCACGTCAGCATTCTTATTTGTAAGACCATAGTCCTCAGGATTATGAACATGGTTATTACTCGAAAGGAAGCGCTGGGCATCATCGGTTGTTGCCTTGGTGCAGATCAGGTACTCTTTTTCTGCAGAACCCGGCACCATCATGACACTCATTTCTCTCCACCTGTAATTTCCGTCCTTTTGCTTGAACTTAAAGATATTCTCAATGAATCCTTTTCCGGAAGCAGCAATCCTTTTCTTAAAAGTAGAACTATCACTGAACGCATTAAATTTTTCCCTGTCACTGGGTGCAATGCACTCATTGGCAAGTCTTTCTAATTTCTTCTGCAGGTTATTTGTGTCACCATCAGTTACGACATATTTATCCTTACCAATCAAAGGCTCAATAGTCTGTTTCTCTATATTGACAAGCATAACTGTCTCAAAGAGATGGTTCAGCTCCCTGAGCTTTCCTCCAACACTTGTCTTGGTCTTAAAGTCACTGTCTATGGAAATATTCCTGATAGAACCCTTGATCAGGTGCTTGCCTTCCCATTCCGCCAGTTCTTCTCCCTGGAAGCACAAAATGTTACCGTCGAAAGTATAATAGAAGGTCTCACGATTCTTGGTGCTTTCGATAGTATTGGCATACTCACGGTACTTCTGTATCAAAGGAGAATTGGTATGATACACAAGCTCATCCAGTTCTTCCAAAGTATACTCCGATGAAACAATCTGCCTTTGATATGCTTTATTCATGAAGAGAGTGCGGAAATTCTCACCATCATCTTCTATGATTTCCAATGGCTCCTCGGTATATCTTGCGCTAAAGCTGGCCTTCTGATAGTAATGACGCAACTTTCTGGGTTCTATTGTTATGCCGGTTCTGGCAATATGATCAAAAAACTCATCCAGCGGCATGGGCTTACCATAGAAATAGCCCTGAAGTTTGCCACAGCCTATGGAATAAAGAAAATCTACCTGCTCAGCTGTTTCAACGCCCTCTGCCAGGGTCTTGACTCCGATATCCTTAGCCATTGATATGGCAGAAGTCATGATAGACTGAGATTTTTCGGTAAAAGAGGACAAGAACTCCATATCCATCTTGACAGTATCAAACTGATAATCCTTAAGAAGGTTCAAAGAAGAATATCCGCTTCCAAAATCGTCCATCCAGATTTCAAATCCTGCATTTCTGAAACTCTCAATAATTCTTTCCATGAGAAGAGCATCAGAAACAATCATGCTCTCTGTTATCTCGATATGAAGGTAATCCCTAGGAATGCTATATTTTTCAATGGCATCCTCTACAACCTTAAGCATGTCGGCAGTTTCAAAATCCAATCTGGAGAAATTAACAGATACCGGAACAGCCTCAAGGTTATCATTTAATCTCTTCGAAATATCGGAGCAGACCTTTTCAACAACAAAGCAGTCCAGCTTATGAATCTGCTTGCTGTCCTCCAACGCTCCAATGAATTTATCCGGGGAAAGAAGTCTGTGAACCGGATCCTTCCATCTTGCCAAAGATTCAGCTCCGCAGAGCTGTCCAGTAAGCGTGCGAATAACAGGCTGGTAATAGACCTCAATCCAGCCCTCCTTGATGGCAGCATCAATGTTTTTTACCACATATTCAGTTATCTGGCTATTTTCATTTTTCATTCGTAAGCCCTATAACCTCATCTTATTTATTCGAAAACTCTGTGGAATAAACATAGAAAACACGATATAGTAATTCCAATATAAGTTTACTATATTTAGCACGATACAATTATTAAATTGTGATAAATTATGTCTTAATATTCGTGGGAAGGTTTCCAACTCCCCGAGATGAAATAGGCGGGCTGCCACAATCCGTCCCTGGGATTGGTATAGATTTATTTTCCGCTCATTAGAATCTTTTTGACAGTTATTATATTATCCCTGTCGCTCTGCTTATAGTCCACGTTCCTGCCGGTGATGGCGTTCTCGTAGTCTGAAAGTTCATCCAGATCATCCCAGGGGATGAGACATGCGTGAAGTTTATTTGCCGGATCCTTGGTGATCCTGGTCTTCCCGTCCTGCTTGTACATTTCGGCCCGCTTATCTTTTTCCTCATCACTCATGGTTGAATAACCCATGGAGAAATGGAAGGCGCACCATCTGTGGTGCTCGGACTTAGCCAGGTTCTCCAGCTTCTCTCCGTCAATAGTTAAATCTTTTCCGATAAATCCAAGGCGCTGGAACAGTGTCTGCAGATAGTCCGCGCTGGCTCTGCAGCTCATGCGGCTGAAGTAGTCGCATTCTGCCCACTGTTTATCTATACTTCCATCATCGCCGCAGTAGTAGTGATTGATTTCCATTGCCAGCTGGTCCATCTTGCCGGTGTAGAGAATGTCTGCGTCATAAATGGCGCTCTTTTTCCTCTCCTTGCCTACCCGGTAGCAATATACTCTGTCCTTAAGGCACTGGTAGATGGGCATTGAGATTCCTCTCTCTCTGAGAATCTCCTGAAATCCATAGGCAATCTCTCTGCCTGTCTTCTCATCTCCCACCGCCACAACGATGTATTTCAGCGACTTTGCATGTTCCATCACATATTCCGTGGCGCTGATGCTTCGGCCATCGGAGGATGAAAAATCGATGTTATAGTTATCAAGCATTGACTGATAGCGCATCTTAAACAGGCCATTGGTCTCATCAAGAGCTGAGTCAAAGACCTTTACGTGGAAATTACTGCCCTCGAACTGTCCGTTTGCCACCAGCTTACGAAGAACCTCCTGCCCCAGGTGGCCAAATCCCACCAGAAGACACTCTGCATCCGCAGTTGCCCTATAGTTTTCGTCAAATGTAATTGCGTTACACAATGGATATTTCTGTAAAAGAACTCTCGCCACCAGCTCTGCTCTGTCAAAGACCTTTACGGAGCCGTAGCCGTATCTCTCTGAAGTATTAAAAAAGACTTCACCCTGAGTTTCTTCTCTTCCAAGCATCACAAGCTTGGTCTGCTCGGGCTTTATGCCGCAGTCCTCCAGGGTTTTAAGGAGCATTCTGGCATAGGAGATATTGGAGTCCACATCATCCGCCAGGGCGTTAAGTCTAATGGAGCCGCTACCTTTTTTTACAGATAAGCGCTTTAAGAATTTGGGTCTGACCTTTGTTGCTATCTCATCTGTGTATAGCATTCCGCCTAGAGCCCTTATATCCGCTTCTCTTGAGGATGAATCAGAAACGTAGACCACTGAGACCTTCTTGTTTGTAGCCAGCTTTTTGCCAAATTCAATGGCGTTGTCATCAGTACCGTAGATAAGCTCAATATCATGGATTCTAAAGAGCCAGGCTCTGAGCCTGTTGATGGCATTTTTGCCGAGGGTTGTCACCACGGCACTTACCAAAGCATAGTAGCCAAAGAAATGGATTACCCAGAAAACCAGTATCCAGCCCGGTGCTCCATCCACAAGCTTGGAGAAGTCGTCCACTCTGTTGACACCGCCGAACATCCTGACGATATCGATCATGGTGCGGAGGATTGCAACAGGGCTAAAGCCCACCACAAAGGCATTAATGCTGCCGTATATAAAAATTCCTCCAAGGATAGCCACAGTAAAGGCTATTCCCGACCATTTCTCCCTATTGTCCGCATCCAGCGCCAGGTAACTTATAAGTGCCAGAAACAGCGCTGCTGATAATGCGATTACTGCTAAACTTTGTGCCCAAACCATACAAAACTCCCACAGGACCGCTCCCAAAGTCCTAAATTCTTTTTCTCTCGAATAAATAAATCAATCTTCGATGCCCAGCTGCTTTCTGCACTCGGTATTAAACATTTCCAGAACATTGTCCGGCCCGATGATCTTTACCAGGCCGCCCATGGCAAATACCCAGCCAAAGAACTGCCCGCTTATCATGACCGTAACTCTTGTATCGGACCAGCCCTCCTCGCCTGAGGGTTTAATGGGAATGTCTTTTCCGAATCTGTCGATGACAATTCCCACCATATCATTTTTGAACCTGAGATTAACAGGTACCCCTGCTGCCTTTCCGAACATGCCAAAATTCATGTTGATATAGCTGGCCATGTCGATGGCTTCAAAGACATCCCTTCCCTCTCTCTTTTTGTCCACGATGGTGAGATCTCTGATCTTGTCTACCCTGAAGTGCTTTATCTTGGCTTCCTCAGTGTCATAGGCAATAAGGTAGTAGTTTTCATCATCCCAGGTCAGTGCCCAGGGGCTTTCCTCGTAGAGCCCCTCCCTCCTTGGCACCAGCTCTTTTTTCAGGTTCCAGGTAAGATACTCAAAGGTTATCTGCTTGTTACCAAGAATGGCTGTGTGGAGCTCATCGACTATGTAGTAGATACTCTCATTCATAGTCTTGACCCTGCCCTGAACCTCCACCTGACGCCTTAGCTCTTTTGCCTGATATTCACTGACAAGACCGGTTATCTTATCAATGAGCTCGTCAGACTTTTTGGCGGTGATGAATTTGGAGGACTGGACCGCGTCCACAAGGAGCTTAAGTTCAGCCATTTCAAACTGCCTTGCTCCTAAGTGGTAGTAGTAACTACGCCCCTCCTGCTCCATGATAATGTCAACACCCAGACCACGAAGAGCCTCTATGTCGTCATAGATACTCTTTCTGTCCGCCTCAATGCCATATTCTTCCAGGTGCGAAAGTATCTCAGGCATAGTGAGGTAGTGCTCATCATCAGTATATTTGGTCATTATCTGGTTGAGATAATACAGTTTCAGCTTTTGATTTGCACCCCGTGCCATTTTTGCCTCCTTGCCTGAATAATACGCGCATAACGGATTGCTCCGCTACACTCCCACAATCCTTACATGCGCTCAAAGACCGGCATGTAGTCTATTGGAGCGTCCACCTTCACAGTCTGTCCGCCTTCGAAGGTAGTGCCATCACTTGTAAGCTTCCACTGTCCCTTAGGAAGGTAAACTTCTCTCTCAAACTCATCAAGATGAAGAATAGGCGCTACAAGGTACTTGTCACCGAACATGAACTGATCCTGAAGGTTCCAGCACTTCTCATCCTCAGGGAACTCATAGAACATTCCTCTCATAAGAGGTGAACCGTTCTCTGATGCTTCCTTGTAAAGAACTGCAATATAAGGCTTTAAGCTGATTCTGAGGTCATAATATTTCTTCATGATCTTGAAGTTGTCATCGCCATAGCTCCACATCTCGTTGTCCTGGCCTGTGTGAAGATATCCGCCGCCCCAGTCTCTGTCGTCAAGAGCAGGGATATTGTAAGGGCCTCTGTCACCGTGCAGTCTGAACACTGCAGTAAATACCGCAAACTGATACCATCTGATAAGGAGCTGCCTGAAGTCAGGGTCCTCCACATCATCTGTCATGAAACCACCGATATCTGTATTCCACCATGGAATACCTGCTATACCCATGTTAATACCGCACTGGATCTGATCCTGAAGTGACTCGAAAGTACTTGGAACATCTCCTGACCATACAACATTTCCATACTTCTGGCTGCCTGCCCATGCACATCTAAGAAGGTTAACAACGCCTCCCTTTCCCATATCCTTCATCTTGTCAAAAAAGACTCTTGAATACATCTGTGGGTACATGTTGCTTATCTCAAGTGCTGCCCCATCGCTGTAGCGGAAATTATCAAAATCATATACGCCGTAATCAGGCTCTGAGTTATCAAGCCAGAAGCCATCGATTCCAAGGTCATAGTAGTTCTTCTTGCAGACTTCCCATACATACTCTCTTGTCTTTGGATTGAAGCAGTCTATCTCTACGCAGTCTCCCTGGTAATCGTAGGTCTGAAGCGCACCTCTCTCAGTTCTGATAAGAAGGCCCTTCTCCAGCATTGGGTAAAAATTCTCACTTCTTCTGTCAACTGATGGCCATACTGAAACCACAACTCTGATGCCCATGCTGTGAAGCTCATCAACCATAGCCTTTGGATCAGGCCAGTAGGTCTTGTCAAACTTCCAGTCGCCCTGAACTGTCCAGTGGAAGAAGTCGATGATGATCTGATTGATCTTAATTCCAAGTTCCTTGTACTTACGTGCGATTGAAAGAACCTCATCCTGGGTACGATAGCGAAGCTTGCACTGCCAAAGTCCCATTAGTTCTTCAGGGTATTCACCTGCGCGGCCTGTTACAGCTGTATAGTTTTCAACAATCTTTTTGGGAGTATCTGCCACAGTGAGCCAGTAGTCCATATCCTTAACGGACTTCATATCCCAGAGGGTTAAGTTGTTGCCGAAGGTAACCTGTCCAACTCCAGGATTGTTCCAGAGCATACCATACATAAGGTTTGATACATAGAAAGGAACAGATATCTGTGAATTTCTCTGGGCAAGTTCCAAAGTGCAGCCCTTAAGATCCATCTCCTGCTGCTGGTACTGTCCCATACCAAAGATTTTCTCTCCCTTATTACTCTCAAAACGAACCTGCAATGCGTAGTTATTACCGCCGCAAAGGCCTTTCCACTGTCTGTTCACAACCTTAAGGCATCTGCTCTCCTTGGAGATAGTGCCGCCGTAGCTTCTGAAGTACTCACGTAAAAAGAGCTTGTCATCTCTGTAAAAAGAGATTACGCCGGCATAGTTTACCTCTGCCTTAATGCGTCCGTTGGTGATGCTTGCCCAGGTGTTCTCGAAGATGCCATCGCCGGTCTTCTCCTTTACCTGGTAGGTCTTAACGTCGCACTTACTCTTTTCTGCCTTTTCTGTGAGAGCCCAGCATCTGTCTGTAAGCTCTGTATTCATGGTAGCTCTGACTCTTAAAGAGTCCTTGCCCCATCCTTCAATTAAAAGTGTCTCGCCCTGTCTGCAACATACAAGCGCATTTTCTCTAACTTCAAATTCCATTTGTTTTTCCTCCGAATTCTAATCAAATATTAACAAGTATCATTCATTGGAATCAGCTAATGAACCCACATATTACTCTCCTTTGTATTCTAAAATCTATGCACACGCGCCTTTTATATCCTCATCGCAACCTCGTAAGCTCTCCAGATAACTGTCCGAAGATTCCCCACTTCTTTGCAGTCCCCGACATAGTCCATGTTGCTCTCCCTCTCGTTTGGGGGCACAACAGGAGCCGGAATATATCCGGCACTGCTGATGACGCTGTCGCATTCTATTGTAAACTCCTTACCATCCTTGTCGGTGCAGACTATGCAGTCTTCCCACACCTCTTTCAGGGTGGATTCCAGATAGATCGGTACTTTATAAAGATCAAACCACTCTCTTAAGTATGAGCTGTTGGCAAGGCACACGCCCTTCTGGGCGATAATGTCATCCTTCATCTCAACGATCACAGGCTCTTTTTCCAAAAGGGCCAGCTCGTAGGCTATTTCGCACCCTGTAAGGCCTCCGCCCACAACTGCCACCTTCTGTCCCACTTCTTTTCCAAGAAGAAACTCCGTGGCCTCTATCATGAGGTCATGACCGGGAACAGAGCTAAGGATCCTGGGTTTGGCACCGGTGGCTATGATAATGTCACTCTTTCCGAACTGCTTAACATCCTTGACCTCGGTATTGTAATGGATCTCAATATCCAAAAGATCCATCTGCCTCCTGTACCAGGCGAGCAGTGCTCTCATGTTGCACTTATAGGACTCTGAGCTGGCTGCGATAAGGGTTCCTCCCAGCCTGTCGGTCTTCTCATAAATAACAGGTTCATGCCCTCTTAGCTTAAGAACTCTTGCAGTCTCCATTCCGCCGACTCCGCCGCCGATGATGATAACCTTCTCAGGACGTATGGCCGGTCTGATATGGTGCTTGTCCTTCTGCATTGTCTCAGGATTTATGGCACATCTTGCCAGATGAAGCGAATCATAAAGATCCTGATCATTGGGAACGCCCTTGTAATGGCACATATTAAAGCAGCCGTTGTGGCACTGAATGCAGGGTCTTATGTCATCCTCTTCATCATTCATGAGCTTGGTGATCCACTGCGGATCAGCCAAAAACTGCCTTGCAAAGCCTGCTCCGTCCAGAGTTCCGTCGGCGATGGAATCCGCCGCCACCTCAGGATTAAGTTTTCCGGCACATACCACGGGAATATCCACGTATTTCTTCAAATTCTGAACATCAGCCAGATTACAGTTCTCCGGCATATAAATTGGCGGATGAGCCCAGTACCAGGCATCATAGGTGCCGTTGTCGCAGTTTAGCATGTCATAGCCCGCATTCTGCAGGTACCTGGCAGCCTTTTTTGACTCTTCAAAATCTCTTCCGACTTCGTCGTAGTCCTCCCCCGGCATAGCTCCCTGTCTGAAGCCTCTGGTCTTGGATACAACACTGTAACGAAGAGACACCGGAAAATCTTTTCCGCAGGTCCTCTTGATTTCCTGAACTATCTCAACTGCAAAGCGGTATCTGTTCTCGAAGCTGCCGCCGTATTCATCCCGTCTTTTGTTGACATAGGGAAGGGTAAACTGGTCCAGAAGATATCCCTCGTGAACCGCATGGACCTCCACACCGTCCACTCCGGCATCCTGTAAAAGCTTCGCACACTTGCCAAAGCTGATCACGTATTCCCTGATTTCTTCCTTCGTCATCTCCCTTGATGGCACCTTGTCTGACCATCTGTTGGGAGCTTCACTGGCTGATGCCGTGATCTTGTCCAGATCCATGAAGGGCTTGGATAGTACCCTAAGGGTCTTATTGGTATATAGGGTCTCCATCATGGGACTTATGGTAAAAGACCTGCCGAAGCCCGCCGTGAGCTGCACAAAGAGTTTCGCTCCTGTCCTGTGAAACTCCGGCATCCATTTTGCCAGATCCTGATACATTTTCTTGTTCTTATGAAGCCACTGCCCAAACATTGGGTTATAAACAGGCTGGCAACCGGGAAGAATAAGGCCCACGTTATTTTTGGCCACTTCCAGAATGAAGTCTGCGCCGGCCTTGTCAAAGTGATTCCTTTCCATCCAGCCAAAAAGATCTGTTCCACCCATGGAAGTCATGACAATCCTGTTTTTTATGGTAAGATTGCCGATTTTCCACG
Source organism: Butyrivibrio sp. (assembly GCA_024692165.1). Classification (GTDB taxonomy): domain Bacteria; phylum Bacillota; class Clostridia; order Lachnospirales; family Lachnospiraceae; genus Butyrivibrio. The sequence continues at coordinate 16,126 of JAILMY010000136.1, forward strand.
GTGTAAATAAAGGCTCAAAAACTTTATCCATTTCTGCTCCTGAATATCAAAGTTAATTAATTCACACTATTTCTATTTTACATCATAATCCTCTTTAATATCAGAGGGATTTGATATATTCTTCTCCTGCCGCGCGGCCAAGCTGATATACACGCTCAAGCTCCGCCGGATCCTTCTCGATGGGACTTATATTAAGAGGTGCCTTTGGGCGAATGACCTTAATTTCTCCCTTAAGCTCTTTTTCCCTTATGTATCTCTTTTCCTCGTTGTACATGAAATGCCTGCGTTCAAGGCACTTTATCATCTCAGGGTATTTGCGCAGAGTCATCCTTACAAGAGGCATGAATTTCTGGGGTGATTTGACATAGTCTACAGGCTGGGTCTCGATAACAAGAATGTCGTCGTAGCCCTTATCCTCCATGAATTTCAGCGGAATGGAATCTGAAGAGCCGCCGTCCAGATAAACGCCGCCGTCAATCTCCACAGGTCTTGAAACTATTGGCATTGAAGCAGAAGCCCTGATCCACTCTATATCCTCTTTTTTGCCATCGGTGCATTTGTGATATACGGCCTTGCCGGTTTTGGCATCGGTAGCCACGCAGTAAAACTCCATGGGATTAGCTTCAAAGGCCTCTATATCCCACTTATCCAGCTTATAGGGAAGCTCATCGTAGCAAAATTGTACGTTGTAGATGTCCCCTGTGGTCAAAAGGGACCGGATACTGTGATAGCGCTTGTCAGTGCAGTATTTTCTGTTATATCTGAATGCCCTTCCGATCTGATGGGACTTAATGTTTATTCCAAAGGTTGCCCCTGCGGACACACCTATTGCTCCGTCAAAAGAAATATCGTTCTCCATAAGGACGTCGATAACGCCACAGGTGAACATTCCCCGCATGGCTCCGCCCTCCATAACAAGCCCTTTTTTCATAAGTCTTTCCTCTCAGGTATTTTTTCAAATGCACTGAGCTATCAGCGCACAAACATAAAAAGGAGTAGCCAAACTCAGCTACTCCTCTAATAATACCTATCCATTGCTTACAATGTAAAGCTATTTACTATAGATTTTGACAAATTCTTCCATAGGGATCGGTCTTGAAAAATGATATCCCTGCAGGAATGTAACTCCTATATCAGTCATGCTCTTTGCCATCTGCTCATTTTCAATTCCCTCCGCAGTAATGGAAAAACCCAGCTTTTGAAGTGTCTCAACAACATTTGGAATAAGCACATCCGGCTTGCTGCAATAATCCCAGACTATGCTCATATCCAGCTTGATATTTATGAAAGGACACTTTTTTAACCTGGCAATATTGGAATAGCCCTTGCCGTAGTCATCCAGGGCAAAAGAGAAGCCCTTCGCCATAAGGGACTCCATCTGTTTCATGAGCAGAGCCTCATCTACCATAGCCTCTTCAGTTATCTCAAGATGTATGGATTCGGGCTTTATATGGTATTCCTTGATATAAGAAACCAGCCTGTCGGCAATATCCGAGCGCATGAACTGTATGGGTGAAAGGTTAACGTTTATCCATGAAAGTCCCATGGCATCAACATTGGTATCCCTGATAAATTTGCAGGTCTTTTCAAATACTATATTCCCCAGCTGGTTTATCATGCCATTTTTTTCCGCAATGGGAATAAAAAGATCCGGCCGGATTATATTTCCGTTAATATCAACAAGCCTGGCCAGGGCTTCTGCCCCCTCAAGCTTCCCGGATTTTGAATTGATGATTGGCTGCAGGAAAACCTTTACCTGGTCATGTTCAATGGAATACTTGAGAATCTTTTTGATCTCGCTCGTCTCAGTGATCTTTATCTGTTCATCACTGCTCATAACGATAAGCTCATCTCCGTCTGACTTGGCCGCACTGTCATATCCACTGCTCAGAATGCTAATGACATTTTCTAAAGAAATCCGCCTGTCTCCAAAGTGAATTATAGCGCCGCGGACATCCAGATAAAGCTCTGCATCATCAGTATTCCATCTATGCTTGAATATCTCTTTTATAGAGCTGTAGATGCTTACATAGTCAAAATCATTTTCACTTAGGATAGAGAATCTGCCGTCCCTATCATAGAAAATCATTACATTTTTAAAGGTTTCTTCCAGATAGCTTCCGATAAGATCTATTCCCTGATTCATCTGTCTTGCGCCGTAAAGATCCCTTAAATCAAAATAATTATCTATCACCAGTTCAAGGACGGTAAACTTTTTCTTGTTATTTATCTCCCCGATATACTCCCTCAGGGCTCTGCTATTGAATATCCAGGTTCTCGGCTCCAAAAAGAAATCCGGATTAACGAAGGAAAGATAAATGACTATAAGGGCCAGCAGACAGAAGGTATCCATAAGAAGATACTTTGGAAAAGCATATCTTACAAAAATACCAATGAGCAAAATAGCGTTATACCAGATAACACTGACGAATTCCCGTCTTCTCCTTACTTTTACACGGTGCTTTAATATCAGGATAAATGCGCCGGTCATATAGGCCACAAACAGCGTGTATAACAGATTATACAGCTTTCCTGAATGATAGCCTGTTCCGTCTATGTAAAAGAACCAGTAAGTCCAGGGCGTACTTATAACAACCAGTGACAAAATAATCGCAGGAATATGCGAAATCATGCACTTTAGAGGATCAGTACTGGCAGATGATTTTAGAATAGTTGCAGTAAACAGGAAAAACATGAAAGCCCGGAAGAAAAAGGTCACAAAATAGGCCTCATTAAGAAGATATATAAGCCATATCGGTAAAATCTCATAGTTAATACAAGCCCATGTAGAAACAATATCAGTCGCCATAACAACGAATTCAATCGCCACCAGCTTAACGAAGTATCTATTTATGCTTATAGGGATTCTCGGAAGCCCATAGTAATAGCCCATGAATACGACTAATACCAGTAGGGTTGGAATCACATAATTAAAGTTCCACATAAAGGCCTCTAGTCAAAAAATAGCGCAATAATGTATATTAATTTACTCTATTATCATATAATAATCACAAGCATAATTGTTATCTTTTAGAAATATATAATAATTGTTTATATGAGGTTAATTATTGGTCGGAAAAAGAAATTACGAATTGACAAAAACTACAAAAAACAGTATAAATATTTTATTCAATTCAATTGAATACCATGTATAATTATGCGTAGTTTAAGGAGGTTTCAGGTGGAGTATAGAAATAATAAAAATGGGGAGCAAATATCAATCCTTGGTTATGGCTGTATGCGTTTTACCACAAACGGCAGAGGCATAGATGTTCCCAAAGCTGAAAAAGAAATAATGGCTGCCTATAACATGGGTGTAAACTATTATGACACTGCCTATGTTTACCCCGGAAGTGAGGCTGCTCTGGGGGAGATTTTAGAGAAAAACGGCATCAGAGAGAAGGTAAACATAGCAACAAAGCTTCCTCAATATCTGGTAGGAAGCAGAACTGCCCTGGACAGATATTTTGACGAGGAGCTTAAAAGGCTTCGCACGACTTATGTGGACTACTATCTCATGCACCACATGACTGCCATGAATCAGTGGACCAAGCTGGAAGCTCTCGGTGTTAAGGACTGGATCGAGGAAAAGAAAAAGAGCGGTCAGATCAGAAATATAGGTTTTTCATATCACGGAAATACTGAGGATTTCATCGGTATCCTGGACGCCTACGACTGGGATTTCTGCCAGATTCAGTACAACTACGTGGATGAACACACTCAGGCCGGCAGAAAGGGTCTTGAACACGCAGCAAAGAAGGGCATTCCTGTAATTATCATGGAGCCTCTTCGCGGCGGCAAACTGGTAAATCTTCTTCCTTCAAAGGCAAAAGAACTTATCGCTGCCCAGCCAAATGGCTATACCCCTGCTGAGTACGGTCTTCGCTGGCTTTGGAATCAGCCTGAGGTTACCTGCGTTCTCTCGGGAATGAATTCCACTGTCATGGTTGAGGAAAACTGCCGTATTGCTTCAGATGCCAAGGCAGGTTCCTTCACACCAGAGGATTTTGCTGTTATAGAGCAGGTAAAAAAGATCATCTCCGAGTCTGAGCTTGTTGGCTGCACAGGCTGCAGATACTGCATGCCGTGTCCTAAGGGCGTGGACATTCCTGCCCTCTTCAGGAGTTACAACATGACAGCTGTTGATGGTAAGCGCAATGCCCGCTTCGAATACGCCCAGAGCGTTGGACTTCGTTTGGAGCCGGCTTTCGCCACCCAGTGTATTGAATGCGGCAAATGTGAACAGCACTGTCCTCAGAACATTCCAATCCGCCAGAAGCTCAAAGAGGCCGACAAAGCCATCAGACCTCTTCCCTACAAGGTCGGCATAAATGTGGTAAGGAAGTTCATGTTAAGAAATAAATAATATGCAGAACAAAGGGATATGACGATTTTCCAAAACGAATCGTCATATCCCTATATTTTTGCTTATTACTCTGCGTTTTCAAGCATCTTTTTGATGGCGCTGATACGAACGCAGACGGTGAAAATATCCATGGCAGTGCGAAGATCTGCCAGTGAAGGGAAGGTAGGTGCAATACGAATATTTGCATCGTGGGGATCCTTCTTGTAAGGATAGGTTGCTCCGGCTCCTGTCATGGTTACACCGGCTTTTTTAGCCCGGGCAACAACATCCTTGGCACAACCATCCGGTGCATTAAAGCTGATGAAGTAACCTCCCTTTGGCTTGGTCCACTCGCCAATTCCGCATGGGGTGAGGTCTCTGTCTAAGATTTCAAGAACTGCTTCAAATTTAGGTCTTATAATATCAGCATGCTTTCTCATGTGAGCCTTCATGCCATTAATATCCTTAAAGAATCTTACATGACGCAGCTGGTTAACCTTATCATGACCGATGGTCTGGTTTGTAAGCTGTGCTGTAATGTCATCCAGGTTGTTAAGTGAAGTAGCAAGAGCTGCAATTCCGCTTCCGGGGAATGTGATCTTGGAAGTAGAAGCAAATTTGTAAACCATATCAGGGTTTCCTGCCTTCTTACACTCAGCAAGGATCTCGATAAGATAATCCTGATCATCATCGTAAAGATGGTGGATTCCGTAGGCATTATCCCAGAAAATACGGAAGTCCTTGGCTGCAGGCTTAAGTCTTGCAAATCTTCTTACAGTTTCGTCAGAATATGAGTACCCTTGAGGGTTTGAATACTTAGGAACACACCAGATACCCTTTATGGAATCATCAGTAGAAACAAGAGCCTCTACCTGATCCATATCAGGACCTTCCGGAGTCATGTCCACATTTATCATTTCAATTCCGAAGTATTCCGTAATGGCAAAGTGCCTGTCGTATCCGGGAACAGGGCAAAGGAACTTGACCTTATCCAGTTTACACCAGGGAGTGTTGCCCATGATACCATGAGTGTATGCACGTGAAACTGTATCATACATAACATTAAGAGAGGAGTTACCGTAGATAATGATGTTCTCAGGCTTATTTTCCATCATAGCGCCAATGAGAACCTTTGCCTCATCAATACCTGTCAGAACGCCATAGTTACGACAGTCTGTTCCATCTTCACAGGAAAGATCAGCCTCAGAGTTAAGTGCATCCATAAGTCCCATGGAAAGATCAAGCTGTTCGATACAAGGCTTTCCTCTTGACATATTAAGACTAAGACTCATTTCCTGGTACTTCTTGTACTCAGCTTTGAGCTTTACCAGTTCTTCGTTAAGCTCCTGCTTGTTCATTTCTACGTATTTCTTCATAAAAATCTCCTCACGTAACAGATTGTATACAAAAATACATTTATTCAATCTTACAACGTCGCAGTTAATTTTTCAATAAAAAAGTTGCAACACATTAAAGTGCTGCAACTTATATTTTCAACGTATGCTGTCAATTGTCCTGTGCTGTCCGTTTATGGACTCATAAATGCGGATTTCACAGTTCTTTGGTCTTGGTCTCCAGATGTAGCCCCTCTTTGCATCCTCAAGATAGCCCCTGATCACTCTGATGATTCCTCCATGACACGCCACCAGCACGTTTTCATAGTTCTCTTTTTCAAGCTCCCGGAAAAAAGACTGAACTCTCTCGATCATCTGGGCAGTAGTCTCTACGGTTCTGGGTGCGGGAAAGATCTCCGGAATTGCCCAGTAAAGCGACATAGGAATTCCCACTCCGCAGTAAGGCTTCATCTCATATTTTCCAAATTCCGCCTCGATAATCCGCTCGTCGGTTATCACCCTGTCCATAGGGACATTTCCTATTATTGATGCGGTCTCCACTGCTCTTGACAAAGGGCTTGAGTACACCGCATCAAACTTAATGTCTCCGATCTTTTCTCTGGCGGCACGAGCCTGCTCTCTTCCTGTGTCATTAAGAGGATAGTCGCTTCTGCCCTGCATCAGCTTTTTAGCATTAAGATCTGTCTGTCCGTGTCTTGTTACGTATATCTTCATAGTTGTCTCACCTTACGATCAGCGCCTGGCCTTTTTACTGTAGTCTACTCTCATGTTCTTAAGTTCTTCCCATAGAACCTTGTAGTTGTCGTATCTTACCTGAGAAATCTTACCCTGGGAAAGAGCCTCTTTTACTCCGCAGTCAGGCTCTGCAATGTGGGAGCATCCTCCAAAGCGGCACAGGGGCTCATACTCCACAAATTCAGGATAGTACTGCATAAGGGTGTCAGCCGTAACATCTCTCATTTCAAGGGATGTAAAGCCCGGAGTGTCAATAACGTAGGTTCCGTTATCACCTCGGTCATCTTCCTGCTTTGAACCATCACTGTCTCTGTCATCTCCAAACAGCTCTTCCACAAAAAAGAGCTCAGAGTGTCTTGTGGTGTTCTTGCCTCGCTCAATCTTTTTGGAAAGCTCCCCTGTCTGCATATCCGCATCGGGCACCAGTTTGTTAAGAAGCGATGACTTACCTACGCCACTGGGACCTGCCAGGGTTGTGGTTTTTCCCTTTAACAGCTCTTTTAGCTCATCCAGTCCCTTTTCCTCCCGGACGCTTATAAAAAGAACCTTGTAACCGCACTTTTCATAGGCATCATAGAGCTCCTGCTGCTCCTCTTTGGTGGCTATATCCTGCTTATTAAAGCAGATGATAACCGGGAGATTCTGCTGGCGCATCTGTATAAGGAATCTGTCCAGCAGGTTGTAGCTTGGATTTGGCTTAACTATGGCAAACAAAATAACCGCCTGGTCCACATTGGCAACAGGCGGTCTAAGCAGCTGATTTTTTCTTGGGAATATCTCTGTGATATTTCCCAGCTTTTTTTCATCGTCGATAATATCAATCTCGACATTATCGCCCACCAAAGGTTTAAGATTTGATTTCCTGAATATGCCTTTTGCCTTACATTCGTATGCCTTTTCATCAAAGGTTTCCACGTAGTAAAACCCGGCAATTCCCTTTAGGATTCGTCCCTTCATTAATTCTCCTGATTAAATGTAACTGCCCTTGTAACTGTTACTTCCTTGGTCTCTCCTCCGGTAGTCTCACCGGTTTCAGGATTGGTTGTAGTAGGCGCTGTAGCTGTATATACAAAAGTGATTGTTCCTGTAGGAGATGTGATTCCCTTGGAATTCATCTGAATAGGAAAATCTGAAGTAGTTGTATTAAGAAGTGTCGTGCCATCGGTTGTAACCAGTGTTACATGTACGGAAAGACCTGCAGTGTAGTTCTCACCCTCTGTCGGTGCTCCGATATCCGATGTATAGCTGTAGGTAACCTTAGCAGGACCTGTTGAAAGCTCCATGTTTATCACAGTTCCCTCAGATACTGAGGTTCCAACTGCTATGGACTGGGCACAGATAAGGCCTGTGAGGTTTGTGTCCTCATTGCTGGTCTCCACAACGTTACCTGCCTGAAGACCTGCCTCAACCAGTGTAATAACCGCATCCTCTGAGGTCATACCAATTACATTTGGCACAGTAACCTGACCCTCAGCCTTGGCAACTGTAACTTCCGTGGTTGCAGCCGCTGTAGTAGCATTAGCACCTGTACTTACATAAACTGTGATGGTCGATCCGCTGGCTGCTCTGTTTCCTGCTGCAGGATTGGAATAAGAAACTGTATCCTTTGCCAGAGTGCTGCCGGCGTCATCAGCTCTTTCTACCTTAAAGCCCTTTTCGTTCAAAGCTGCCACAGCTTCTGCGTATGCCTTGCCGCTTACATCAGGAATAATGATTCCCTCTGATGATCCGGCGTTTGTATCGCTGACAGCTGATGAAGCTGCGTTACTTGCCTGGTTACCGCCTTCGTCTGAGGATCCGAAAATTCCAAGGCTTCTTCCCACAAGAAGAATTACCATGAAGCCGATAAGAAGCGCCAGGATAATAGCTATAGCTATGGTTATCTTCTCCATAGAGCCCGGTGCCGGGTTTGAGGAACGACGTCTGTCTCTGTCATACTCGTAGAGATCGTCATCGTCGTAATTCCTTCTCCTGGGACGTCTGTCTCTATCATAATCGTCGTAACGATTGTCCTTGTCATAGTCGTCTTTGAGTCGCATAGGCTCAGTGTCGGAAATCCTGCCGCCATTTTTGACAGCTGAGGTTTCTTCCTCTGAAGCGACTCTTGTAGCCCCCTCTTCGTCCGGGTCTACCAAATTAACGAAATCCTTATCAGGAGTGATAAGTGATCTCTTAAGGTCTGAAATAAGCTCTGCAGCGTTCTGATATCTTCTGTCAGGGCTCTTCTGACAGCACTTGAGGACTATCTTCTCAACGCTGATCGGTATATCATCGCCATAATCCGCAGGACTTGGAAGGTCCTCCTGGATATGCTTGATGGCTATAGCAACGGTTGTGTCGCCGTTGAACGGCACACGGCCTGTAAGCATCTCAAATAAGGTAATACCCAGTGAATAAATATCACTCTTGGCATCACTGTAACCACCTCTTGCCTGCTCCGGTGAGGTGTAATGAACCGATCCCATAACATTGGAAGTGATGGTGTTACTGGTTGCAGCCTTAGCGATACCAAAGTCTGTTACCTTAACCTTGCCTTCCTTGGAGATCATAATGTTCTGAGGCTTGATATCTCTGTGGATAATATTGTTGTTATGAGCAGCCTCAAGGCCCATTGCAACCTGTATAGCTATACTAACGGCTTCTTTCACCGAAAGTCTTTGTTTCTTCTCTATATATTTCTTAAGGGTAATACCGTCAACCAACTCCATTACAATGTAGTTGATGCCATCTTCATCACCAACATCATATACATTTACGATGTTAGGATGCATAAGTCCTGCTGTTGACTGGGCTTCTACACGGAATTTGGAAACGAAATTCTCATTCTCCGAAAATTCCTGCTTGAGCACCTTAACTGCCACAAGGCGGTTCAGCTTATGATCTTTTGCTTTATATACATCGGACATTCCGCCGGTTCCGATCTTTTCCAGAACCTCATAGCGATCTCCGATCACCATTCCTATCTTAATCATTTAGTCCTCCGTCATGTGCCACTTCATCAGCGAACGGCTCAATAAGGATAACTGCAATATTATCCTTCCCCCCATTGTTATTAGCCGCAATTACAAGCTTCTGAGCTTTTTCAATAATATCTCTCTGACCGCTTACGATCATGCGGATTTCCTCATCCTCCAGCATGTTTGTAAGACCGTCGGAACACATGAGAACTATGTCCCCTCTGTTTAATTCCACGTTAAAAAAATCGATGTCTACATTCTTCTCGGCACCGATAGCCCTGGTAATAATATTTTTGTCCAGGGAATGTCTGGCGGTTTCTCTGTCAATTCCGCCCATCCGTACCATTTCCTCCACAAGAGAATGATCCCTTGTGATCTGAGTGATACCACTGTCATTAATGACGTAAAGTCTTGAATCACCTACATTGGCAACCTGAAGATACCTCCCCAGAACGGTGCAGGCAACAACAGTAGTCCCCATACCAAAAAGCTTGGGGTCTTCAGAAGCCTTTTCAATAAGCTTGCTGTTGGCAGTCTTGATAGCCTTCTCCAGAATCTTCACAGGGCTCTGTTCAAAAGACTTCTCGATCTCCTCTACCATAGTGTCCACGGTAAATCTTGAAGCGTAATCTCCGGCGTTATGACCGCCCATGCCATCTGCGACGATAAAGACATTGGAGAGATTTCCAAGCTTTCTGTCTGAAGAAAAGACATAATCCTGATTCAGTTTTCGTTTTTTTCCTATGTCCGTTACGGAAAAGGTCTTTAACAAGTAAGTTGCCTCCAGCTATCTTTTTTCATCACACAAAATAGACAGGTGTTACTCTTCTTCCAAGTGGCGCCTACGCAGCTGACCACAAGCTCCGTCTATATCCCTGCCCATTTCTCTTCTAATAGTAACATTTATATGATTTTTTTCAAGTTTGTTTTTGAAAGAGAGCGCTCCGGCGCGGTCTGTAGGCTTAAAGGTTCGCTCTTTTATCGGATTTACGGGGATTAGATTAACAACAGCATTGATTCCCTTTAAAAGTTCTGACAATTCAGCCGCATCCTCTTCGGTATCGTTGACTCCGCTCACCAAAGAGTACTCGAATGTCAACTGCCTGTCTGTCTTGTCAAAATAGGTCTTGCAGGCATCCAGAACCTCGTGGATCTCGTACTGATTGGCTATAGGCATCAGCTCTTTTCTCTTATCGTTATTGGACGCATGAAGAGAAAGTGCCAGATTTATGGAAAGGTTTTCCTCTGCCAACCTCAGGATATTTGGCACAATTCCGCAGGTGGAAACCGTAAGGTTCCTCTGGCTCATATTGATGCCGTTTTCATCGGTAAGGAGCTTTATAAACTTCAGCAGATTGTCGTAGTTATCCAGGGGCTCTCCGCTTCCCATGACTACAACGCGTGATATCTTTTCCCCGGTGATCCTGGCGATGGAATATATCTGATCCAGCATCTCCGACGGCAAAAGATTTCGCTCAACGCCGTCCAGTGTTGATGCACAGAATTTACACCCCATTCGGCAGCCCACCTGAGATGATATGCAGACGCTGTTGCCGAATTTATACTTCATGAATACGCTCTCAATGACGTTTCCGTCTGACAGAGCAAAAAGAAATTTCTTGGTGTCGTCAATCTGTGACTCCTGAACTCTCACCGCTCTCAGGCAGGTATATGCGAAGTTGTCCGAAAGCTTCTGTTTCAAAGCCTTGGAGATGTTAGTCATCTCCTCATAGTCCCTGGCCATTTTCCTGTGCATCCACTCATAGAGCTGCTTGGCACGAAAGGCCGGTTCTCCAAGACCCTTGATGGCTTCGGTGAGCTCTGCCAGTGTCAGAGACTTGATATCTGTTTTTTCCATTTTTATAATCCTATAAAGCTATGTACTCTGAATTCTTGCAAAAGCCGATAATATACGGCTAATATCATTTTTTATATGCACATTTGCTCTTCTTTTTGACTTTTTGTTCTAAATTTGTCCTATAAATCAGATAAATATTGTCACTCTATATGTCTTTTCCCTTATAATCGCCCTTTTACCATACAAAAAAAAACATATAATACTTTAAATAAGTTCAGTTTTATATGAAATCATCCTCTAGAACAACATTAACTAATACGTCTAAGCTTAGCAATGAAAAATCCGTCGGTGCCGTGCTTTCCCGGAATGAGCTGGATCTGGCCGACCGAGGTCTTGCCTGCGGCGTCTTTTGGCTGCTTAACACTATCCGCCAGCTCTTTAGGAAGTTTGTCGAAAAAATCCACTGGTTCGAAAGGCAGCTCATCGCAGATGCGCTTCACCATATCTTCGTTCTCTGCCTTGTTAACGGTGCAGGTGGAGTAGATAAGATATCCACCGACCTTTACATAGTCCCATGAAGATTTTACGATCTCCCACTGAAGATGCTCCAGCTCCTCCAGGCCTGAGGGCTTTACATTGAGCTTTATGTCGTTCTTACGGCCAAGGATTCCAAGGCCGGAACAGGGAACATCCAGGTATAGAATGTCCGCAGAACCATTCAGCTTCTCGTCGTGGATCTTGGCATCATGAACCTGTGTCAAGATATTGGAAAGTCCAAGGCGCTCCGCGTTATCCCTGATAAGATCGCACTTTCTCTCGGATATGTCTCTGGAAATTACCTTGCCTTCTACTCCGACCCTCTCTGCTGCATGCAGAGACTTGCCTCCGGGCGCAGCACAGACATCAACAACCATCTGCCCGGGCTGTGGGTCTGCTATCTGAGTTACCAGCATGGAGCTGACGTCCTGAACAGCATACTTTCCTTCCGCAAATCCCGGCAGGAACATGATGTTATCTGTCTTTTCAAGTTCAAGTGCATAGGGCAAAAGAGAATTTCTCTTAACCTGCGCTCCGGCTGCCGTAAGCTCTTTTTCCAGAGTCTCAATATCACAGCTCTGGGGCAATCCCCTGGTAACCCTGATGGTTGTGGGCCTTGCTGTCAAAAAGAACTTAAGCATGTCCTCAGTTCTTTCAAAGCCGTATTCCGAAAGCCACATTTTACAGAGCCACAGCGGAGTTGAATAGACCACGGAAAGGTAGTCCACACCACCGCCACTCTCCTTGGATGGGTACTCTATTTTGTCTTTATTTCTTGAAATGTTGCGCAGAACTCCGTTAACAAAGCCCTTAAGGCCGCTGAACTTATGCTTTATGGCAAGCTTCACCGCCTCATTGCAGGCAGCACTGTCCGGAATCTGATCCATGAACATTATCTGATAAACGCTCATGCGCATCAGACTTCTGATGAAGGGCTGCATCTTTTTTACCGGTGTCTTGGAAAAAGAGTCCAGAACATAATCAATCTGGATATTTCTCTCAAGGCACCCGTCAGTAACCCTTTTGATAAAGGCCTTGTCTCTGGTCTCAAGATAGTCATATTTAGTCAGGGTATCCTTGAGAAGAGACTTCTTTCTGGTATCTGACTTGTCATATTCCATAAGTACGCTGAGTACTATTTCTCTTGTATTTGGCATAGTTTATCTTCTTCTGTTGTTTATCATTATAAGTCTGAGGAGCTGTACAACTGCTGATGCAGCGCTGGCCACATAGGTCATGGCTGCAGCACGTAAAACCTTTCTTGTATCACCGATCTCATCGTGGCCAAGGATTCCGTATTCCTCCAGCATTACCAGTGCTCTGCCCGATGCATTGAACTCAACAGGCAGTGTCACCAGCTGGAAAAGAACTGCCAAAGAAAATACCATTATTCCAAGGGTAATGAGGGGTCTGAGACTTAAGAACATTCCCAGAATAAGGAGTGGGATTCCGGCTCTTGAACCAATGTTGGCCGCCGGCAGGATAGCTGTTCTTACCTGAAGGGGCAGGTAAGCATTGTAATGCTGGAGCACATGTCCGCACTCATGGGCAGCAACCCCCACCGCCGCTACGCTGTTTGAGTTATAGGTGGCATCTGAAAGATTAACTGTCTTATTTCTTGGGTCATAGTGATCTGTAAGATTTCCACTCACATGCTGCACTGTTACATCATTTATTCCATTTCTTCTGAGAATTTCCATTGCTGCCTGGGCTCCGGTAAGTCCGCTCATGCTGCGGATCTTCGCATACTTCCTGTAAACCGATGAAACCCTAGCACTGGCAACCATGCAAAGAATTCCCATAATGATAACCAAAATATACATTGGATCTATTCCGTATCCATATCTCATTCCACCGTAATACATAACTTTTTTCGCCTCTTTTCAAATTATTATTTTGTTACAGCCAATATATTTGCAATTTCGCTCCGCTCTTCACTTTCCAAGCTTCGTTCCCACACAAAGTTTATAGCCAAGAAGGAAATTCTTTACCGCCATCCTCTTTTTGCCCTCAAGCTGAAGCTCGAGAATCTTAAGGAAGCCCTCGCCGCATTTAACAGTAAAAGAATCCTTGGAAACTTCCACAACTGTACCGCTCTCTGCTGCGTGATTACTTGCATCGGATAAAACCTGTGCGTCCCAGATTTTGAGCATCTTGCCATCGAGATGAGTGAAGGCACTGGGCCAGGGATTAAGACCCCTTACAAGGTTTCTTATGCTGTCTGCATCTTTATTAAAGTCGATTAGTCCCATGTCCTTGGAAAGTTTGCCGCACTTGGTGGCCTTAGCTTCGTCCTGGGGTACCGGGGTAAGCTCGCCCCTTTCAATCATGGGAAGTGCCTCTACAATAAGCTCTGCTCCAAGAACAGAGAGCTTGTCAAAAAGACCTCCTCCGGTCTCATTTTCATCAATCGGAATTGTCTTCTGAATCAGGATGTCGCCTGTATCCATGCCTGCTGCCATCTGCATGATGGTAACGCCTGTCTCCTTTTCCCCGTCGATGATGGACTGCTGAATAGGAGCTGCCCCTCTGTACTTGGGAAGAAGAGATGCATGGATGTTTACGCATCCAAACTTTGGAATATCCAGGATCTCCTGGGAAAGAATCTGACCAAAGGCCGCTACAACGTAGATATCCGCATCATATTTTTTAAGCTCAGCCACGTTCTCAGGAAGCTTTATCCTGACCGGCTGGAAAACATTAAGGCCATGCTCAACAGCGCACTGCTTAACCTCCGAAAACTGCAGCTCACCGCTTCTGCCCTTGGGCTTATCAGGCTGGGTCACTACAAGTACCACTTCATGCCCCGCCTCTATTATTTTCTCCAGAGCACCCCTGGCAAAATCAGGAGTCCCCATAAATACTATCTTCATTATTGCCTCCTTAAATCAGGACATAAAAATCCCTAAAATGATATTTCTAGTTTACCATTTTAGGGATTATATGTCATTTGCTTCGCTACCGGCCGGGTAACGAGCCACGTATTTTCATTTTCTTTTACAGAATATCAATATGCTCACCTGCGAGAGCCTTGTTCATACTGCGGACTGCACAGAATTTGCCGCACATTGAACAGGTGTCATCAAACTCAGGAGCTCTGTCAGCTCTGATTGATCTTGCTGTTTCAGGATCAAGGGCACACTCCCACTGCTTATCCCAATCAAATGCCTTTCTTGCATCCGCCATCTGGTTATCTATATCCATTGCATGTGGGATTTTCTTGGCAATGTCAGCTGCATGCGCTGCGATTCTTGAAGCAATTATGCCCTGCTTAACATCATCGACATTCGGAAGTGCAAGGTGCTCAGCAGGTGTCACATAGCAAAGGAATGCTGCCCCTGCTGCCCCGGCTATAGCCCCGCCTATTGCAGAAGTAATGTGATCGTATCCAGGTGCAATATCTGTAACAAGAGGTCCAAGTACATAGAAAGGAGCGCCTCCGCAAATGGTCTGCTGCATTTTCATGTTCGCTTCAATCTGATCCATAGGCATATGTCCAGGGCCTTCAACCATTACCTGTACATCTTTTTCCCAGGCTCTCTTTGTGAGTTCCCCAAGCCTTACCAGTTCCTCAATCTGGCATACATCAGAAGCATCTGCAAGGCATCCGGGTCTGCAGGCATCTCCTAAAGAAATGGTCACATCGTACTCCCTGCAGATCTCAAGAATCTCATCGTAATACTCATAGAAAGGATTCTCCTCTCCTGTCATGGTCATCCAGGCAAAAACAAGGGATCCACCTCTTGAAACAATATTCATTTTCCTCTTGTGATTCTTTATCTGATCTATTGTCTTTCTGGTGATTCCGCAGTGGAGAGTCACAAAATCAACTCCGTCCTGAGCGTGAAGCCTTATTACATCAATAAAGTCCTTGGCTGTAAGCTCAGAGAGGTCTCTCTGATAATGGATAACACTGTCATAAACCGGCACTGTTCCAAGCATAACCGGACACTCATCAACGAGTTTTTTTCTAAAAGGCTGGGTATTTCCGTGAGAAGACAGATCCATAATGGCATCAGCTCCCATATTAACTGCAGCCATGACCTTCTCCATCTCAATACTATAATCCTTGCAGTCTCTTGAAACGCCAAGGTTAACATTTATCTTGGTCTTAAGCATGGAGCCCACTCCCTTTGGCTTTAAGCACTTGTGGTTTTTGTTTGCGCAGATTGCAACCTGTCCCCTTGCTACAAGATCCCTAATTTCCTCTGCAGTCCTGTATTCATCCTGTGCCACAGCTTCCATCTGTGGTGTGATGATACCATTTCTTGCTGCTTCCATCTGTGTTACGTAATTCTCCATATCAATCTCCCAACCGGGCATGCGCCCTCTTTTTTTCATATCTGCGCTGCGATTAACAGCGAAAAACTCATTTTGTGCTGCGATTAACAGCAAAAAATCCCTCTTCAATGTCTTTTAAATGTTTATGCTATGAATAAGCGGCCCTCTTCCATGACCGATTTCAAGCTCCGCTCTTATGCAGGCTTCTATATACTTCCTGGCATGCTTTACCGCTGTTTCAAGATTCATGCCAAGTGCAAGGTTACTTGCTATGGCGCTGGACAAGGTGCATCCTGTGCCATGAGTGTTCGGGTTATCTATCCGCTCTCCGAAAATCCATACCTTCACAAAGGGCTCCGCGCTCTGAGCATTCTTATGAGCGTCTTTTACCGCCTTGGTTTGCGACTCTCTTTTCAGGTTGACTAGGAGCAGGTCATTTGATGTGTTGTCAAAAGAGGTGCCGTCTATGCTTTTCTCTTCCGGTCCAAAGCTATTGCTGTGTCCCCCCTTTAAAAGAACACTGCAACCATAGTTCTCCGAAAGGCATTCTGCTGCCTTTTCCATATCCCTGTAAGAAGTAATACTCATTTCACTAAGCCTTTCAGCTTCCGGAATATTCGGGGTTATGAGCCTTACACGGGAAAATAGCTCTCGCTTTAATGTAGACAACGCCTTTTCTCTTGTCAGCTCTGTCCCTGATGTGGAACTAAGCACAGGGTCCAGAACGACATTCTTACATTCATACTTATCAATTATTTTGGCAACTGCAAGCATAGCATCGCTCCCCGGCAGCATTCCGACCTTCACTGCATCCGGCACTATGTCATCAAAAACAGACCTTAGCTGCGCTCCTATGAAATCCGCAGCAACAGGCATTACCCCTTGTACTCCAAGAGTATTCTGGGCTGTGAGCGCTGTGACTACGCTCATACCGTATACTCCATGCGCTTCAAAGGTTTTTAGATCTGCCTGTATACCAGCGCCTCCCGAAGAGTCACTGCCCGCTATACTAAGTACACTTTTCTGGTTCATATATTCCTTCCCAGGCCGTAAGCCCTTCATACTTCCTTATGGATTTCTTCAAATCTCTCCAGCAGCTTAGCAGCCTCTTTTCCCGAGTCCTCAGCCTTCATGATTGCTGAAACAACGCATATTCCTGCTATCGGAACGCCTTTGAGAATATCGATGTTATCCTTATTAAGGCCGCCTATGGCATTTACGGGTATCGGGACAGCGCCGCATATGTCTCTTAGCGTATCCACAGAGGTCAGAACAGTCTTAACCTTGGTAGTTGTAGGGTAAATCGCTCCAACTCCGAGATAGTCCGCACCCTGCTCGTATGCTTCAAGTGCCTGGGGAACAGTCTTAGTAGTTGCTCCAATGATCATTGACTTTCCAACGATTTTTCTTGCAATATAAACCGGCATATCACTCTGACCAAGGTGCACTCCCTCTGCGCCTACAGCCATAGCCACATCCAGGCGATCATCTATGATTAGTGGTACATTATAGGCCTTGGTTAACTCATGGACCTTTGACGCCAGGTTCATGTACTCCCTTGTAGACTTGTCCTTTTCCCTGAGCTGAAGGATTGTAACTCCGCTCTTAAGGGCTGCTTCCACCTTTCCAAGAAAAACTTCTTCAGAAAGCCCCGTACTGTCAGTAACCAGATATAACCTCATCTGTTCTTTGCTAAGTCTATTCATGTCCTGTCTGTTCTCCTGCTCTTCTTCATAGGAAAAATAAAGTTCATCCAAAAGTGCCGTCTGAAAACTTCCGGCCCCTGTTCTTTCGCCTTTAAGCAGGGGGATTTCACCACTTTCACCAGCGCTACTGCCTTTTGCTCCGAGCCTGTATGCTGCTTTTTCTCCTGCACTTCCAAATAGGAAACAGGCTTTTTTCACGGATTTAAGGGAAGGTTCCTTTGCAAGGAGCGTAGCACAGATAGCCCCTAGCATGCAGCCGGTACCTGTAACCATGCTCATCATGAAGTGTCCCCTGTCGTTAAGATATACCAGGTCGCCATCTGTGATAATGTCTCTTTTTCCTGTGGCAAGAATAAAAGCTGCGAACTTTTTCGACAGCATTTTTGTTATCTCTGCCACTTCATCAGCAGTATCGTTTCCTTCTGCATCCACACCCCTGCTCCTATATGTGCAATCCGCAAGAGCCTTTATTTCTGAATAATTCCCCTTAATGAGCAGGGTCTGTCTTTTGCCAGGCTCTTTCCTTAAATCCAGAAGTTCAAAAAAGAAATCCCTTCTAAGTTTTGAACAGGCTACTCCAACAGCATCTATCACGATCGGAATCTCTTTTTCCAGGGCAGCCTTAAAAGATATCCTCATAGCTTCCATTCTTGTATCAGAGATATTTCCGAAATTCAGCAAAAGAGCCTGCGCTACGTCTGTTATTTCTTTTACCTCACGTGGGTGCTCTGCCATTATAGGCTTTGCATCAAGGGAAAGAACTGCATTTGCACACAGCATCATCGAAATTGGATTTGTTATGCAGTGAATGAGATCCGACATTTATGCTGCCTTCTTTCTCTCGATTTCTTCACCTGAGAGGCTGTTTTGAATCTTCGTAAGAACTCCTGCATGCTTGAGGTGAAGCAATAGTACAAGCGCAATGCTTCCGCCGATCAACGTTCCCATGATGAAGGAAGGAACATAGAAAAACCAGGTAAGGCCCTCTTTTCCCCATAAATAGGTCATTACCGGGTATGAAACTATGGCGCCGATGACACCTGTTCCAAATATTTCGCCCAGAACAGCGGCTATTATCTTACCTTTTGATAATCTGTAGAGAATACCTGACAGTGCAGCACCGAATACCGCACCAGTAAGAGCCAGCGGGGGAATCCCCATTATCATCATCCTGATGATGCCAATAAGAACTGCGCAGGTGATTGAATAAACAGGTCCCATAAATACCGCGCAGGTGATGTTGATAAGATGCGCCATGGGACACATTCCTTCAACCCTGAGGATCGGTGATATAACAACCCCCATTGCCACAAACATAGCAAGCATAACCATCCTCAACAATTTGTTACTTTTCTTCATATCATTTCCTCCTGATGTTTGGCGGAATGTTTGTAAAACAAGAAAGCATGTTGCTTGCAACATGCTCGCGCCGAGCGCGGTTGCATTTATGCAACATTTGCCTATCGCGCGAGTGCGCATCCATAGCGGAGCGTTTTTTATGATATAGGAATTTCGGAGAAATTTCCTATA
>JAILMY010000152.1 GCA_024692165.1 Butyrivibrio sp.
TCTTATTTTTGGCAATGAATACTTCGCATAACTTAACTTAAAAGAAGATATGTATTATAATGAAATAAACATTACGTAAATATCACATAAAGCAGCTATTATCCTTTTCGGGAGGTCGCCTATGATAAAGACAGTCGTTATCGAAGATATGAACCATTTGTATGAGCTTTTGGATGAGCAGGAATTCAGAAAAGATCTGAAGAGAAACAGAAATCTGTTTGTATATCGTGGACAGCCTGATGCTACATTTAAGCTGTCTACCAGCCTTGAAAGAAATTGTGGAGACAAAAAGAAAGAGCTGGAACCCTGTATGCTTAGGAATTTCACAAAGTATGCCGTACTGGAGGAGCCTTCCATAGAAAATTCCATCTGGAAGCAGATGATCTTCGGGCAGCACCATGGGCTTCCGACAAGGCTTCTGGACTGGTCATTCTCTCCTCTCATTGCACTTCATTTTTCTGTTACAGAAAATGACCTGAAGGATATGGAAATGCGCGACAGCGTAGTTTGGCGTACAGATATCCATGAACTTCATAAACTGCTTCCGGAAAAATACCGTGAAATCGGTAAAAAATATAATACCACAGTTTTTTCAGTAGATATGCTCTTAGAAGCCTGTGAAAGCCTTGATATGTACGATCAGGACATGGGTTCGACGGCGATGCTCATGATAGAACCGCCGTCGGTGGATGTCAGAATCGTTAATCAGTACTCGTTTTTTTCTGTAATCCCAAGTGATATGAAAGATATCGAGGGATTTCTTGATGCTTATACTGAAAAAACAGTTCGCTATATTATTAAAAAAGAAATCAGATGGCAGATCAGGGATATGCTGGACCATCAGAACGTTTCCGAAAGAATCGTATATCCCGGTCTTGATGGCCTCTCAAGGTGGCTTGGAAGGCACTATTTCGTCAGATAAAAGAGTTTACTTAAACTTTAAAATCTCGTCAAGGATACAGTGTGCAGCTTTATCTTTGCTCATAAGTTCAAGCTGTTTTTCATCATGCTTTGTGATAAGAGTGATCACATTGGTATCGACTCCAAAGCCTGCACCTTCAACTTTGACGTTATTTGCACAGATCATGTCCAGATTCTTTTTTACAAGTTTTTTTCTGGAATTTTCCAGCATATCTTTGGTTTCCATTGAAAAACCGCATAAAAACTGATCAGGCTTTTTATGTTCACCCAGCCATTTTAGGATGTCCTGCGTTCTGTTAAGCTCAATGGACATGTTTGAACCATCTTCTGACTTTTTGATCTTGTCATCAGCCACGGTTTTTGGTGTGTAGTCAGCTACTGCAGCTGCCTTTATTATTATATCCTGGTCTTCTGATCGTGAAGTGACAGCTTCAAACATCTCTTTTGCAGAAGTGATATTCACAACATTTATATATGATGGAACCTGAGCCTCAAGAGGACCTGCCACAAGAGTTACGTTTGCGCCACGGTTTGCGGCTGCCTTTGCCAGGGCAACTCCCATTTTTCCCGTTGAATGATTGGTAATATATCTTACAGGGTCAATTGCTTCTCTTGTTGGGCCTGCAGTTACAAGGATATTTTTGCCGATCAGATCCTTTTCACATGAAATCTCATGGATTATCGCATCAACAATGGCAGAAGGCTCTTCCATTCTGCCCTTTCCCACAGCTCCACATGCAAGATATCCATCACCTGGTGTTATAATAATGTAGCCTAGATCCTCAAGAATCTTCAAATTTCGCTGTGTTACAGGATTTTCAAACATCTTTGTATTCATGGCAGGTGCAATGATCTTGGGACAGATACAGGCAAGAGCTGTGGTTGTAAGCATATCATCTGCTATTCCACAGGCAAGCTTGGCTATGCAGTTTGCTGTAGCAGGCGCAATAACAAGCACATCTGCCTTGTAAGCAAGAGCAATGTGTTCAACCTCCCAGGGGTGATTTCTGTCAAAAGTATCTGTTGTACATCTGTTGTGAGTCAGAGCTTCAAAGGTCAAAGGTGTCACGAACTTTGTGGCATTCTCAGTCATGATCACGTCTACATTTGCATGTTGTTTGACAAGTTTTGAAGCCAGGTCCGCAGATTTATAAGCTGCTATCCCACCTGTAACTCCGAGAAGTATGTTTTTTCCTTCCAACATATTTGTTTTTCTCCTGATATCAGAAATTAATTCTATAGTATAATTCATGTGTTAATGCTGTAAATCTCTTTAAGTCCACGAATCAGCAAGTTTTCATCATAATAAGCTTCTATGGTAGCAGGAAGACCTTGCTTAATCCATGGCAAAACAAGCTTTCCGAGACCTCCGGTCACAACTATTTTTAATGTCCCGTAGTGAAGCCTTTTTGCAAGTTCCGAGATCATCATGCCGGTTCCGGCTATAACGCCACTCATCATATTTGAAGCTGTATCAGTTCCAAGCAGCGAATCCACTACGCCGGCCTGTAGCTGTGGTAATTGAGAAGTTCTGGCAGCTTCTGCATCCAGAGATAACTGGATTCCCGGGCAAATCATACCGCCTGTAATTTTATCAGTCGCAACAGTAATGGTGGTGCAGGTGCCAAGGTCGCACACCATCACCGGAGAGCCGTACATCGACAAAGCTGCCGCCATGTCCACGACTCTGTCCATGCCAATAGCTCCTTCTTTATACCCGGAAATATCTACTCCGGTACGCAGAAAAGGCCCCATTAAAAGAGGCCTCTTCCCTATTATCATTTCCAGTGCATCTAAAGTTTTATCAGTGATTTCAGGAACTACAGAGGCAAGGAGCGCGCCGTCATAAAGAAGATCGCTGTCAGTGCAGCTTGAATCAGCGCTGTTTTTCTGAACAGTATCGTAAAGCAAGCTGAAAAGCTCATCCTTTTTGTAATCTCTTTTTGTCATAATCCGGCTGGTAAAATCCAGCGCATCATAACTCCATGAGCCGACGACAATATTCGAATTTCCTATATCTACTGTAAGAATCCTGCTCATCACATTACGCTCTCTTGAGAACTTTTGAAAGAACAACGCCAAGTGTTCCTGCAAGAAGGCATCCGATCAATGCCTCAACTGTGGCCTGAACACCAACCATAGCTACTACAAAAGAGAGCGGCCCGTTTGCATTGTACTTGGAAACCAGGACCTGAACATAATCGGTGTTATAGAAGAACAGGCAAAGTGAACCCATGAAAAATACAGTGTTAAAAAGAGGCATTAAAGCACCGCAGATATAATATGAAGCCTGCTTAAGTTTACCTCTGTGAAGAGTTTTAAACAAAAAGCTTACAACAGTTGCATCAAGAAATCTTGCAACTACTGCTGTTACAAATACTCCGATTGGGCTGATAGTGAAAAGAGTTGAAAGCATTCCGCTCGCTCC
>JAILMY010000180.1 GCA_024692165.1 Butyrivibrio sp.
ATCTGCTGTCAATGGCATTATCTATCGTAGTATATGGAATTTACCAATTTGCTCTTTACAGGATAAATAAAAATTATTTCAAAAATATGCAGTTTAACTGATGGCAGGTGATACATAAGTGATTAAAAAGCATTTGAAGAGGCATAAGGTACAGATAATAGCTGCTGTATTGGTCATAACGCTTTTTTCACTGATGACAGTGGTCGGAGCATTTGTCTTATCAGGGATGATAAATGCCGCATCAGAGTCGGATATTGACTTGCTCAAGAAATATGTATTTTTCTCCTTGGCATATGTATGTGGTATTCTCATCATTGGAAGACTAAGTAACTATTTACGTAACAACCTGATAAGACAGATCAACCTCTCCGTAAGAAGAGAGGTGTTTGACGGGATTATACATCGCTCCAAGACGGAATTTACCAAGAAATCCGTGGGCGAATATATGACTATGATAGCCAGCAATGTTGACGCAGTGAGCGGAGCATACCTAAGCTGCATCTTTGATATAACTGCTGCAATAGTAACCGTCCTGGCAGCAGTACTGTCCATGGCGGTCATAAACCTTGAGCTTCTGCTAATGGTTTTTGTCATAGGAATCCTTTATATGTTGCTAACCGGCTTTTTGGGAAGAAACCTGGAAGTATACAAGGATAAGTGGAAAGAGGTCCTCTCATCCTTCACGGTTCAGCTTAAGGAATTGCTTTCGGGATATTCGGTTATAAGAGATTTTAATCTTCAGCAGCCGGCTATAAATATGTTCGATAATTCAGATAAGCAGCTTGAGGATCAAAGCTACAGGCTAAGAATGAAATTTGAGAACATAGGCAATACCAATTATGTTTTAGCACAGATCATAGTTATATCAATTGTGCTGGCAAGCTCATATATGGTTTCCATAAACAGAATGAATGTGGGAGAGCTGATTGCACTGGCACAGCTGGTGCTTTCGGTCATATCACCTATTCAGGATATGATGCAAAGTATCAATGAAGTCAAGTCTTCCAGAAACATTGAAGGTGAATTGTCACTGGCTGGGGAGAAGGGGATTACAGAACCTGCAGAGGCTGATATGCCTGAGTTTGACGAGAATAATATCAGCATCAGAAACGTGAGCTTTTCCTATGATGGCGAGCACAATGTGCTTGATGACGTCAGTCTTGATGTGGAACAGGGAAAAAAATATGCCATTATCGGAGAGAGTGGAAGTGGCAAGAGCTCACTTGTTGACCTGTGCATGAAGAATAATGAAAACTATGAAGGCAGCATTACTCTAAACGGTATAGACTATAAAAAGTTGGATGCAAACTGGCTTTCAAAGCTCTTTGCCGTAGTTCAGCAGAACGTCTTTCTTTTTGACGGGACAATAAAACAGAACATCACGTTGTTCCAGGAGAGAAAAGATGCTGAGATCAAGGAGGCAATAGACAAGGCCTGCATTAATACTTTGGTTGATAAGAAGGGCCTTGCGGAGTACATTACAGAAAACGGTTCTGAACTGTCCGGCGGTGAAAGGCAGAGAATATCCATAGCAAGGGCGCTTATGATGAAGCGAAAGATCCTTGTACTGGACGAAGCCACATCTGCACTGGATGAGCCAACAGCCAAAAAGGTACTGTCCAATATCCTTGATATTAAGGGTCAGACCTGTATCGCAATACTACACAATCTGCCTTCGGAGCTTATGGGAAGGTTTGATAAGATCTTCAGAGTCCAGAACGGAAAGATTCAAGAGATGAGTGGCCTGAGGTTCGAGGCAGTGGAAGCTGCAAAGCAGTTTGGTTCAGCCGGAGTTGCAATCATGATGTTTATCATGGCGATTATTGCCGCTATTATCAGGCTTATGCTCTGATTCGTATAATTCAAATAAATAAGACTAAAGTCGCTGCGCTATGGCCTTAAAGGCTGTGGCGTGGCGTTTTTGTTTTGGGCGGGGGAAAATTTGGCAAAAAATGATAAATTCTGGGCAGTATTTACGCGGAGAAGATTTTAAAATGTGTTTTATAATCACAATGTAAAAGATGAAAATAATGGAATAAAATACATTTACGATATGGAGATTTTGTGATGTCAGAGCTTAGATTACCGCGTTTGCTTTCAGACGGAGTTGTATTGCAGCGCAGGAAAAGTATACATATTTGGGGATGGGATACGGCCGGAGCCGTAGTTACAGCTGCGCTTGAGAGCGAATCAGCTTCAGCTGTCTGCGGCAGCGACGGAAGATTTGATATGTATCTTCCTGCCAGAGAGAGCGGCGGCCCTTACGAGCTGGTGGTTAGCGATGATAAGGGTAACAGCATAACTGTGAAGGATGTAATGGTGGGCCTTGTATGGTTCTGCTCAGGTCAGTCCAACATGGAACTTCCCATCGCCAGGGTCAAGGACAGATATCCTGAAATGCTGAATGTTGCCCCTAACGACAAGATCAGAACCTTCAAGATTGTGGAGGAGACCTGCTACGATGGCCCTTACGAGGAACACAATACCGGAGACTGGAAGAGTGTAAGTCAGGATACTATCATGAACTTCTCGGCCACCGGATACTTTTTTGCCAAGCATCTTCAGATGATGACCGGCCAGACTGTTGGCTTTATCAATGCCAGCCTTGGAGGCTCCAGGGTTTATTCCTGGATGAGCAGACAGATGCTGGAGGGCTACGATGATCTTCTTGCCATCGCCGATCAGTATGCGGACGATGATTTCAGGAACGGGCAAATCAGGAAGAACATGGAAAACGGCGACAACTGGAGAGGCAGTCTCTACAGAGCCGATGAGGGAATTGCTGAGCACTGGGAGAGAGATG
>JAILMY010000182.1 GCA_024692165.1 Butyrivibrio sp.
GCTACCTCTAAAATATAATCAGTAGCGAAAGCGGCCGCACTTTTCAGTTCTGCTGTCAACTATTTTTTTAGAAAAAAAGACCCCTATACCATTTCTGGTATAAGAGTCTTATTGTCGTCACACTTAACTTAATGACATTGATCGAAATGATCCCTCTTATTTTTTGAGATGATTGTATTGCCTTGAGAGCTCTTCCGGTATCGGAATATCCTCTTTCTGAAGCCTTACAATGATATTGGATAACGGCTTTTGCTGGTTTGCAATCCTTGTATTGTAATGGTTTATCAGCTCTGTATACTGAGGATTGTCGCCAATTTTTTCCCTGAGTTCTTTTGCAAAAGGACAGAAGGTAAAGAGGATTTCTCTGGCGATCTTGTTGAGTCTTGGGGAGCTCGCTGCCTCAAACTTCACATATTGCAGGTAATCGGCAATGAACACATTCTTGAAGTTATTACTGTATTTCTTGAGATCGGTCCTTAGTTTCTCCTTATTATCTGCCGAAAGCCCCGGGTTCTTTTTGTAGAACTGGAGATAATCGCAGTACATGGAAGTGAGTGAAGGATCCGTAACATCGTTCCAGTGAATTCCCTGCTCGGTCTTGCACATTTCCCATCTGAATTCGCCAAAGAGCTTTATCATGCATTCCTCGGTGTTCTCAGTGTTGAAGATAGAAACGATCATTCTGGCCGGAGTTCTTCTGTTTTTACCCTCGATTTCCTGCCATAGGGAGGCTCTGCTGCCTACATTAGGTAAAAGAATCATATAAGGGTCAATGTCATCTGCAAAATGAAGCTGTGGCACTCCGATCTCTACGTTGGAATACAGGGCAGTTCTGCAGAAAACTCCGTAATCTACGGCCTTGATCATATCGTAGTATCCATGAACCTTTACATGGGTCTGATAGGCCATATCCAGTGGCCTTAGAACATTCATTGCATCAAAGACAGGCACGAAGGAAGAAATTCGTCCAAAGGTCATTCTGTTACCCAGAGCAAACAGATTTTTAATCTCAAAATTCAATCTGCTTATGGGATCATTCATCATAAGCTCCATCTGAGCTTCATTGATGCTTCCGCTTACTTTCTGCTCTCTTAAATAGGATGGATAATCCTGGTCAAATTCGTTTTTGGAAGGGTCCACATCCAGGTTGTAGATTTTTATAAGCCATTCATAAATAGTAAGGACCTTTCCTGCAGGATCCGGGGTATAGGCCTTTGCCATGTTATAAAGAATTGTGGTGTTTTTATCCCCGGCCAGTTCCTCGTCCACAAAGCCAAACATGAAGAACATTTTAACTTCAACAGGTATATTTGCATCTGTAAGGCTCTTTAAAAAGGCATGAGTATATACCTCATAGAAGGTTGTTCCGATATTACGCCTTAGAGATCTTGCCTCATCTGAAGAGTCATAGCGGTTGTTGTTCTTTTTAAACTCCGATAGCTGTTCCTCAAATTTGGTGGATATTTCAGGAGCAACTCCGGAATAGAGAAGGATAGTGCTTAGGGCATTTACAATGGTTACAACGCTTTCTCCGCTGGCCTCGGATTTTTCAATATCTCCAAGCTTTGCCTTAATAACTTTTATTGTAGTAAGGAAATTGGAAGCCTTTTGCTTTAGAGCCTTCCTGTATTCAGCCAGCTGCTGTGAACCATCGGAAATGTTATGGATTGTAGCATATCCGGTCATGACCATGCCTACGCAGATATCCATATTCATCGGATAAAAAGTCTTTTTTAATGTGGCGTCATTTTCCTTCATGCTGCGGATAAATGCAAAATTCCATTCGGACAGATTGGGATTTTTTTCCGGCGGAGAAAGCTCATCAATTTCCGGGAATTTCTGAGAAACTTCGCCAACCTTGATGCATAGATCCGGGTAATCTGCATAATCTGCAACAATCTGTTCATATTCGGAAAGAGCATCATCATACTCTTTGTCAAAGACATCACAACACTTTGCGGCGCCTTCAATGGACTGGGCCGCAAGGATTGGAGCAATTTTAGGATTTGATCTTACAACATTAGGGATATCGTCGCTTGAATTGAATGGATATGTATAGACTGCGGTTTCTTCCAGGGCCTGACAGGTGTAAATGTATGGCTTGCCAGGAGTTTCGGGAATACCGACAAAGCCTCCGACTCCAAGAGTTATAGAGGTGAATTGATTCGAAATCTGAATACTTCCTTTTACGATGACTTCAATGCTGTCAACTGTATCTGATCCGGCTTTATGGAGAATCTGACCTTTTTCAAGCTTAACAAGTCCCATTGAGTCCCTCCGAAGTGAAAACAATTGCCTATACAATATAATGTTATCACGTCAAAAAAGTAACTTCAATCCGACATGATTGCTAAAATCTTAAATTAACATAAAGCTTTTGTACTCATTAAGGTTTGTAT
Organism: Butyrivibrio sp.; assembly: GCA_024692165.1. Lineage (GTDB taxonomy): Bacteria > Bacillota > Clostridia > Lachnospirales > Lachnospiraceae > Butyrivibrio. Next base: position 2,400 of record JAILMY010000182.1, read on the forward strand.
CACGATAAATTTTCCAATAGATTCTGCTGGCGGAAAGAGTCTCATCCAAAAGCCTGTTTTGAAGGCTTGTCAGATCTGCGCTTGTAGCTTCCTTGAGATTTCCGATAACAGGAATTTTTGAGCTTTCTCTCATGGTCTTAACAATGTCAGATGATGCCTTTTTCATGCCAAGGATTCTGGCGTATGCAGTAAAGCCATCAGATCTGTAATCATCCATTCCGGATGCCGTAATATTAAGAAGAATGTGGCAAAGAACTCTGGAAATCCTGGAATAAGTAAGGTCCTTAGACTTGAGGGTTTTACAGAATTCATCAAAGCGCTCAAAGCTTTCCAGGGCAGCAACTATCTTGTTGGAAATATCCTCTGTCACATCCAGATATTTACTAAATCCGTCAGTTTTTTCAGAAAGAAGCTTATAGTTTAGCAAAGGAGATAACCTGTTTGTGTCTGCAAAAGAGCCTTCATAATCATTAAGAAGACTAAAACAGACTTCAGGCAATGAATGCTTAAGGGCCAATGAATTATTATTTAAAATACCGGACCTGATTGCACTTGCGCTGGAAAATTCACTTATTTCACCGGAGTGATAGCCTTCCCCCTGACGTTTGATTGTATATGGCTTTATCATGCTGTTTCTGTCAAGGAGAGCTCTGATATACTCAACTGCAAGGATGTTGTTAGGCTCGGAAAGAATTGAGTAAGATGCTGTTTCATCTGCATTTTCGAAGGCGTCCTTCGATGGTTCTTTTTTCAGGCAGGACAAAAGAGCTTTTTCTCTGGCGGAGGCAAAACTCTTGCCCATCTTAAGTCCTTTTCCCAGAACATCCCTGAAAGAATCCGGCTCGTCATTAAGAATACGGGCAGCATCAGTTAAAAAATCCAAATCACAACATTCGCTTCCAAAGCAAAGATAATCGACGCAGCCAAGCTTATCAAGGATGGACACAGCTCCACGGGCGAAAAACTCAGCGCTGGCGAGGGCGTAATAAACAGGAAGCTCAATTACAACGTCAGCTCCGCAGTTAAGGGCCATTTTTGTCCTGGTAAATTTATCCACAACAGCAGGAGCGCCCCTTTGAACAAAGTCGCCGCTCATGATAACGATGCAACGGTCAGCACTGAGTGCTTTTTTGGAGGTTTCAATAAGATGTAAATGACCGTTGTGAAATGGATTAAATTCTGCTATTATACCTATAGTGTTCATGCGGATGTAAACGCTTTCAAAAATTCCGAATTTTGTACAATTTTAATATTGCCAATAAACTATACACTGATACAATTATAATGCAAGTAGCATATAAAAATATTAAAAACTATATGAAAAGAGGGTAACAATGAAAATTTTAGTTATTAACTGCGGAAGTTCATCACTGAAATTCCAGCTCATCGACTCTGAGACTGAGGGGGTTATCTGCAAGGGACTTTGCGAGCGAATCGGAATCGAGGGCAGCCAGATTGTCTATACTCCTGCCGGCAAGGATAAGATCACAAAGGTAGAGCCTATGCCTGATCACAACAGAGCTATTGAGCTTGTTATCGAGGCTCTTACTAACAGTGAGAACGGTGTTGTAGCTCTTGAGGAGATCGGAGCAGTTGGACATCGTATCGTTCACGGCGGCGAGAAGTTCACTAAATCAGTTGTTATCGATGATGAAGTAATCAAGGCTATCGAGGATGTATCTGATCTTGCACCTCTTCATAACCCTGCAAACCTGATCGGTATCAGAGCATGCCAGAAAGTTATGCCGGGTGTACCTATGGTTGCAGTATTTGATACAGCATTCCATCAGACAATGCCTGAATATGCTTATCTCTATGGACTTCATTATTCATATTACGAGAAATACGGAATCAGAAGATACGGATTCCACGGCACAAGCCATTCTTATGTAAGTAAGCGCGCTGCTGAGATTCTTGGAAAGGATGCTAAGGACCTTAAGCTCATTGTATGTCACCTTGGTAACGGTGCTTCACTTTCTGCTGTTGACGGTGGTAAGTGTGTTGACACATCAATGGGTCTTACTCCTCTCGAGGGACTTATCATGGGAACAAGAACCGGTGATATCGATCCTTCTGTTGTTGAGTTCATCATGAAGAAAGAGAACTCCACTGTAGCAGATGTTACTAACGTTCTTAACAAGAAGTCAGGTGTACTTGGTCTTTCAAATGATCTCTCATCAGATTTCAGAGATCTTGAGGACGCTTATCTTGCAGGTGACAAGAATGCCATCCGTGCCGTTGATACTTTCGTTTACAGAGTTGTTAAGTATATCGGCGCATATACAGCAGCTATGGGAAGAGTAGATGCTATCTGCTTCACAGCAGGCGTTGGTGAGAACAGCGGATTTACCCGCGGACTTATCTGCGATAAGCTTGGCTTCCTTGGCGCAACAGTTGATAAAGAGGCTAATAAGGTCAGAGGCGAAGAGAAGTTCATCTCAGGAGCTGACTCAAAGGTTAAGCTTCTTGTGGTTCCTACAAACGAGGAGCTTGCTATCGCTCGCGATACATACGCTCTTACCAAGTAATTTACAGAACAGGAAACTTCCGGGGTAGGTTATATAAGCCAGCTCCGGGATAAGGTGATAAATGAGAGAGTTAAATTCGTGTAAGGATGCCATGGCAGCAAGCATGGAGAACAAGTACTTTGCTGTTGCACATCTTTATAAGGATGAAAAAGCCATGGAAATGCACATTCATGACTGCTATGAAGTGTATTTTTCCATATCAGGCGGTAAGCAGTTTCTGATAGATAATAAAGTATATGATATTGAACCCGGGGATCTTTTCCTTATAAATCAGTACGATTCACATTATCTTACCCAGATTGATAAGGAACTTCATGAGAGAATAGTCATAATGATCGACCCTGAATATATGCGCGGCATTTCAAGTGATGAGACCAATCTTGATGCCTGCTTTCAGGACAGAGACAGTAAGTTCTCTCATAAGCTCAGTCTTTCGCAGGATCAGCAGGGAAGATTTCTCTATTTTATCAATAAGATAATTACCAGTAACGGATATGGCCATGATCTTTTGGAGAGGGCCACATTTACTGAACTGTTTGTAATGATAAACAGTATTATCAACGACAAGAGAAGTGACAAGGGCACGGAGAAGCCTGCCACCTACAATGAGCAGGTTGATGCGATTCTTTCGTATCTTAACAACAATATCCAGTATCCTGTCAGTATTGGAGATCTTGCCAAGCATTTCTATATAAGTGAGTCCTATATCTGTCGTATTTTCAAGGCTGCTACAGGAACTACAATTAACAAGTATATGACTGCCAGGAGAATATCCATTGCCAAATCGCTTTTGGCTGAGGGTATTGGCGTCAGCGAAGTCTGTGACAGATGTGGATTCAGCGACTATAGTAATTTTTTAAAGGCTTTCACAAAGTCTGTTGGAATTTCGCCCAAGAAGTACTCACAGAATTGCAACAGATAATCAGAAAATTGATTTACTATTACAAAAAAATGTTGACAAATGCTATCTGTGTGGATATACTACTTAGGTATGCTAATGAATAAACGTAAACAATTGCCCATTTAGGCAGTTTCTTATACGGATACGGTAAGGAGGTGTTACTCAAATGTCAATCTGCCCAAAGAATAAGTCATCAAAAGGCCACAGAGACCAGAGAAGAGCTAACTGGAAAATGACAGGATACTGGATATTGTTGTTAAGATACGAAAGAATCGCATCAACCTGCTCATTGTAGGTGGCAGGCTTCTCCGTGCCCTTGTCACTTCTCTTGTCG
>JAILMY010000005.1 GCA_024692165.1 Butyrivibrio sp.
AACTTTGATCAGTATGTATATGTTAGCAATACTGAGGGAACAACATATTGCGGATTCCTTAACATCAACCGTAAGGCATTTGCAAACTTCAATGATGCATCTGTAGCTATTTCTGACAAGACTGTATTCGATGCACAGAGAACAACAATCGCTATGCAGAATCAGGACTTCAGACTTGCAATTGTTCAGTCACTTGACAGAGCTTCATACAATGCTCAGACACAGGGTGAGGATCTTAAGCTCAACTCACTTAGAAACTCATATATTCCTGGTACATTCGTAACTCTTCCTGAGGATGCTACAATCGACATCAACGGAACAGCTACAACATTTGCAGCAGGCACATACTATGGTGAGATCGTTCAGGCTCAGGTTGATGCTGACGGTGTTAAGCTTAAGGTTTGGGATGCAGCAACTAGTTCATCTGACGGTTTCGACGGATGGTACAACCCATCAGCTGCAAAAGAGAGCCTTGCTAAGGCTGTAGAGCAGCTTGCAACTCAGGGTGTTGAAATCACAGCTGAGAATCCAATCCAGATTGATGTCCCTTATTTCGCTGGATCAGAGACATACACAAACAGAGCAAACGCATTCAAACAGTCACTTGAGTCAGCTCTTGACAAGCAGGTTGTAATCAACCTTGTAGCTTGCGAGTCTTCTGATGACTGGTACTATGCAGCTTACTATCCAGATTATGGTTATGAGTTCAACTGCGATCTGTGTGATGTTTCAGGATGGGGACCTGACTATGGTGATCCTCAGACATACCTTGACACAATGCTTCCAGACTATGCTGGATACATGGTTAAGAGTCTTGGTATCTTCTAATTTAAAACTTTACATTAGTGAAGATTTATGGTAGATTATATATCTACGTAATAATGAATGATATCATAGATTTCTACTTCTAGGAGAGAGTGGGAGCTATATCCCACTTTCTCCATTATTTTGCAAAACCGATGTTTATAAAAATTTAATGAAATGATAGCTGTCATTATACGTAAAAAATATTCCAGATTAAGGAAAAAGCTATGGGTAAGTATGTATTAAGAAGATTATTTCACGGACTAATTTCTGCATTTGTTGTTGTGGCAATTGTTATGATCATGATCTATACATTGCTGGACAAGCAGCTTATTTTTGCTGCAGATAACGTTTACAAAAACTACGGAAACAACGAGAAAGTGGCCTACCAGTACCGTAAGTGGGAGGAGTATGGCTACCTCGATTATTTTACATATACAGATTATCTTTCTCTTTTAATAGAAAAGGGTGAGCTGACTGAAGATGAGAAAACTAAAGTGGCTTCAATCGGTAAGAAGCCTGAGAATGATAAGGGTGAAACAGCTGAATATATTGAGAAATATAATGAATATTGTGCAGCTAACGGATATGAAGTTGTAAGACTTAACGCCATTATGGTTTCACCTAAGAAATACGCAAATGGTGGAGCGCAGCAGCTCTTTGCATATAAAGCACTCCCAATTACACACAGACTGGTAAGCTATGTAACACACCTTATTACAGTTGATAATGTTCATTATGTTGAGAGGGAAATAGGGGATGAACTTGAAAACCCCGGAATTAAATTCACTTTACATGACCCTGTTTACGGTGGAGAGAAATTTGCTCCTGCCATAATCGGAAATGGAACAAAGCATAAATACTTATTGTATGTAGATGGCAGATTCCCATTTATCCATCAGAATCTTGTAACTCTTAATCTTGGTCAGTCTTACGCTGTTAACCAGGGTGTTGATGTGTTCGAGACCATGACAAAGGCTCAGGGATCTTATGTGATGTCTACAACAACCTTCCCCACAGGCCTTACTGAGGAGTCGGCGGATGACCTTCATACAGCAGTTTATGTTTCAGGATCAATGAGTGCCAACAATGTTAATTCAGACAGATTTACTGATGATTATACCAGCGTTACAACTGTTAAGTCCGGTAAGTCCAAGATGGGATATTCATTCACAATCGGTATTATTTCTGTCCTTCTTATGTATTTGATAGGTATTCCGCTTGGAATCCTGATGTCAAGACACAAGGACAAGTTTGTTGATAAGATCGGTACAGCGTATATCATGTTTATTACTGCGGTTCCTTCACTGGCGTACATTTTCCTGTTTAAGGCTATTGGTGGTAAGCTGGGCTTCCCAACAACCTTCGATATTGAGTCCACCAGCAAGATGATCTATGTACTGCCTATCATTTCATTGGCTCTTCGTCCTATTGCGGATACAATGAAATGGCTTCGTAGATACATGATCGATCAGACTAACTCTGACTATGTTAAGTTCGCAAGATCAGGTGGTCTTACAGAAGGTGAGATCTTCAGAAAGCACATTCTGAAGAATGCATCTATCCCGATCGTTCACGGTATTCCTGCAGGCATCCTGGGTGCTTTGGTTGGAGCTATTATCACAGAGCGTGTTTACGTAGTTCCCGGTGCAGGTAACCTTCTTACGATCGCTATCAACCAGTATGATAATGGTGTTATCGTAGGTGTGGTTCTTTTCTATGCAGTACTTTCAGTTGTAAGTATTATTGCCGGTGACGTTCTTATTGCTCTGGTTGATCCTAGAATCAACTATTCAGGTAAGGCTAGATAATATAGTAAGTGGATAACAAATTTGATTGGAGTGTATTAAAGATGGAAAACAAGGATTCTCTTTTTACAGTAGAGGGAATGACGGACGAAGAGCTTTTTGCTCGTGTGGATCATAACAGTCTTGATTCTGAGAAGATCACTGCTCCCAGATATTCATACTGGCGTTCCGTATTTCGTGTATTTTTCAGGAAGAAAGTAAACTGGATATTCTTAGGTATACTTGCTTTCGTTATATTGTTTGCATATATTTATCCTGCAGTAGTAGAGTATGACAAGTTTGGCAATCTTATGGATTCCACAGCCAAGCATCTTAAGCCTGCAGCTGCCATGAAGAAGTTTGGATATAATATCCATTGGATATTAGGTGCCGGTGCAGCCGGACAGTCCACCTTTGATGCTATCTGGAATGGATCAAGAATTTCAATTTCGCTTGCTTTTATCTGTGCAGCGATCAATATGACCATTGGAGTCCTTGTGGGCGCTGTTTGGGGATTTTCCAAGAAGCTGGATCTGTTCATGATGGAGGTTTACAACATTGTAGGTAACGTTCCTTCAATCCTCCTTATCTCTGTTCTTGTGCTTATCCTTTCACCAAGCTTCTGGTCAATGGTATTTGCGCTGACTATTACAGGCTGGCTTTTCATTGCTTACTTTATCAGAACACAGGTTATCATCATCAGAGACAGAGAGTACAATCTGGCCAGCAGATGTCTTGGAACACCAATCACAAGAATTGCTACCAAGAACATCCTGCCATTTATGACTTCAGTTATTGTTACACTGCTTGCAGTTGAGATTCCATCATATATCTCTTACGAGGTATTCCTTGCTTACATCGGTATGGGTATGTCTGACATGTCACTGGGACGACTTATCTACGAAGCAGAGAGTGCCATGGTAACACCGGGTTGGCAGTTCGAGTTCTGGAGCCCTGTTGTTATTGCATCTATCATTACAGTTGCTCTTTATGTAACCGGACAGAATTTGGGTGACGCATCAGACCCTAGAACACATATGTAAGGAACCTAAGGAAAATGGAAGACAAGAAAGTATTATTATCAGTAAAAGATCTTGAAGTTAAATTCCGCGTAAGAGGTCGTATTCTTACAGCTATCCGCGGTATTTCACTTGATATTTACGAGAATGAATCAATTGCTATTGTTGGAGAGTCCGGATCAGGTAAGTCAGTATTTACCAAGACTTTCGCAGGAATGCTTGAGACAAACGGTTTCATCAGCAACGGTGATATCATTTTTAATGACGAAGAGTTATCAAATACTATTGTAACTTTAAATGCTGCCGGAAAGAGAGAGCTTGCCGGCATCATAGATAAGCTTAATTCATTTTCACCACTTGAGCAGGGCGCTGCTACTTATAAGCAGATCCTTGATCTTGAGTCACAGAAGAGAGCAAAAGAGACTCTTTCAGATGAAGAGGACGAGAACTTCACTAAGAAGATAAATGATCTTAAGTTTAAGAAGACTGAAGAATTTAACTTAAAGCAGACCTTCGATACCAAGAAGGAGAAGGATAAGATTAAGGCTTCTGAGAGGAAGATTGAAGATTTTGAAGCTCAGATCAAGAAGATTGAGCAGGAGAGAGCAGCTCTTATTGCCAAGAACAAAGAGGCTGTTTCCAACGATGCTTCATATCTTAATGAATATGAGAAGAAACTTGCAGCTCTTAAGGCTCAGTACAAGCTTGAGACTACCAAGCCGGTAACCAAGGAGCAGCTTGACAGAAACTCAGTTCTTGGTAAGGAAATCTACCTCTCAGTAGGAAGATTCCCATATTTTAAGAGAAGACAATATGTTAACAAACTTCTTGCAGATTTCAAGAAGGCCATGAAAATGGGCGAAGATATCTCAAATGAAGAAGTTAAGATAAAGCTCTTTGACAATGTTATGTACTGTAAGCTTCTTGATGAGGCTGAAACCAAGCTTCACGGCAAGATATTCATCAACCTTGCAAGAGTTACCGATCCTGCTGACTGGGGTCAGACCCGTGGTAAGAAGATTGCTACAGTATTCCAGGATCCTATGACATCTCTTAACCCGATCATTACAATCGGTAAGCAGATTTCATCAATCATCATGAAGCATCAGAATGTTTCTGAGGTTGAGGCAAGGGCAAGAGCCATCGAGATCATGAAGAAGGTTGGTATTCCTAATGCTGAGAAGCGTTATGATGACTACCCATTCCAGTATTCAGGTGGTATGAGACAGCGTATAGTTATCGCAATTGCTCTTTCATGTCAGCCTAAGATCCTTATCTGTGATGAGCCTACAACAGCTCTTGACGTTACAATTCAGGCTCAGATCCTTCAGCTTCTTAAGGATCTTCAGAAGGAATACAATTACACCATCGTATTCATTACACATGACCTTGGTGTTGTTGCTAACATTGCTGACAGAGTTGCAGTTCTTTATGGTGGACAGATTGTTGAGCTTGGAACTGTAGAGGATGTATTCTATGATTCAAGACACCCATATACATGGGCTCTTCTTTCATCACTTCCTCAGCTTGCTCAGAGAGATACAGAGCTTTACTCAATTACAGGTACACCACCATCACTGTACAACAAGATTACAGGTGATGCATTTGCTCCTCGTAATCCATATTGCCTTAAGATTGATACAATTGAGGAACCACCTATGTTTAAGGTGAGCGACACTCATTACGCTAAGACATGGCTTCTCGATCCAAGGGCACCAAAGATTGAAAAGCCGGAAATTATCCGGAATATTCATGAGAAGTTTTTGAAGATTTACGATATTACGGAGGTTTCAGAAAATGCCTAATAATCATTTTCCTGAGCACGGACCAATTGATCCGGAGACAGGCAAAGAAATACTCCTTTCTGTAAAAAATGTAGATATCACATTTGGAAAGGGAGAAGACGCTGTTAGAGCTGTTAAGGATGCCAGCTTTGATATTTATAAGGGCGAGACTTTTTCACTTGTTGGTGAGTCCGGATCCGGTAAGACTACAGTAGGTAGAGCTGTTATCAGAGTTAACCCCTGTGCAGCCGGTGAGATTCAGTACAAAGGTGTTAGAATCTCAGGCAAGATTCCTAAGTCCCTTGATAGAGAAGTGATCAGAAATATCCAGATGGTATTCCAGGATCCTGCAGCATCTCTTAATGAGAGAGCAACTGTAGATTATATTATTTCAGAGGGTCTTTATAACTTCCATCTGTTTGAGAACGAAGCTGACAGAGTTCAGAAGGTAGAGAAGATGATTGAAGAGGTTGGACTTCTTCCTGAGCATCTTACCCGTTACCCTCATGAGTTCTCCGGTGGACAGAGACAGCGTATCGGACTTGCGAGAGCAATGGTAATGGAGCCCGAATTGGTTGTAGCCGATGAGCCTATTTCAGCTCTTGACGTTTCAATCAGAGCTCAGGTTCTTAACCTTCTTAAGAAGTTCCAGAAGGAAAGAGGAGTATCATACCTGTTCATCGCTCACGATCTGTCAATCGTTAGATTTATTTCCGATCGTATCGGTGTTATCTATAAGGGTAATATCGTTGAGATTGCTGATACAGAGGAACTTTTCCAGTTCCCTCTTCATCCATATACCAAGTCTCTTATTTCTGCGGTTCCTATTCCGGATCCAAGACTTGAGAAGAACAAGGTACTGTATGCTTATGATCCTTCAATTCATGACTACTCAAATGAGAAGCCTGAGCTTGTAGATATCGGACATAACCATCTGGTATACGGCAGCAAGAAGGAAATCGAAGAATACAAGAAGCTTCGTGACGAGAACAAGCCAATTCAGGCTGTAAAGATCGATCCTGAGGAAGCTAAGAAGCAGAGCGCTAAGAATACAGAGTTTATGGGATCTAACGATGATACAGGAAGCAGCGAGATTCTCAGCACTCCAATTCATGATACAGGAAGCCTTTGGCTTACAATTATTTCATTCTTCCTTCCTGTACTTGGACTTCTCGCAGCATTCATCTTCAGAAAGATGAACTACATCAGAAATTATAAGAGATGCAAGAAGGGCGCTATCATTGGTCTCATCGTATTAGCAGCGCTGATTGTACTCTTTGGAATATTCCTTATCATAGCTCAGCTATAAGATACTGGAATCATTCCAATAATGTTCTAAAATTATTTAAGGCCGATGTCAAAAAGGCTCAGTTGTGGGCTTTATTTGACATTGACCTTAAATTTGCGTTAAACTAGGTATGATATTGAGATTAAAATACAGGTGTAATAAATCCAATATCAATATTATTCTTAGGAGATAAGTTAATATGGTATCTAGTATGACCGGCTTTGGCAGAGCTGAAGTCACTGAGGGTGAGCGCAAATACACTGTAGAGCTTAAATCTGTTAACAACAGATATCTTGATATCAATATCAAGATGCCCAAGAAATTCAATGCATTCGAGGCACAGATCCGTTCTGAACTCAAGGGCTATATGAAGAGAGGTAAGGTTGATGTTTTCATCAGCTATGAAGACTTCTCAGAGTCAGATACAAAGGTTAGATACAACAAGGCATTGGCACAGGAATACTTCGGATTCCTCAAGGAAATGTCTGCTGACTTCGGCATTGATAATGATGTTCGTACATCCATTCTTTCAAGATTTCCTGAAGTTCTTACCATGGAAGAGGAAGAACTTGATGAAGAGGAAGTTTGGAATGGACTTAAGAAGGCTATAAATGAGGCCGGCAAGCAGTTCTTTGATTCCAGAGTAAGAGAAGGAGAATTCCTTTCACAGGACCTTACAGAAAAGCTTGACGGTATGCTTGAAAATGTTGAGTATATTTCCGAGAGATCCCCTGAGATCATTTCTGAATATAAGGCTAAGCTTCGTGAGAAGATACAGGATCTTTTAGAGGACAAGCAGGTTGATGAGAATCGCCTTGCTATGGAAGTTACCATTTTTGCCGACAAGGTATGCGTTGATGAGGAAATCACAAGACTTCGCAGTCACATCAATGCCACCAAGGATACATTATCCACCGGCGATGACAAGGACGGCATTGGAAGGAAGCTGGATTTCCTTGCTCAGGAAATGAACAGAGAGGCCAATACCATTCTTTCAAAATCTACTGATCTTAAGATATCCGACAGAGGAATTGCCCTCAAGACTGATATTGAGAAGGTCAGAGAGCAGATACAAAACATAGAGTGAGAGTGTTGAATATGAATCGTAAAGGTATTATAATCGTAGTCTCAGGCTTTTCCGGGGTAGGAAAAGGCACTATTATGAGGGCTCTTACTTCAAAATATGATCAGTATGCCCTGTCAGTTTCTGCCACCACGAGAGACCCAAGGCCCGGTGAGGAGAATGGCAGAGAGTATTTCTTCGTATCCAATGAGGAATTTGAGAAGTTAATCGCTGAGAATGGACTTATCGAGTATGCCGGATATGTGGATCATTATTACGGCACACCAAGGAAGTTTGTTGAAAATAAGCTAAATTCAGGAATAGATGTTATACTTGAGATAGAGCTTCAGGGTGCACTTCAGATCAAGGAGCAGTACAAGGATGCGATGCTTCTTTTCGTAATGCCACCATCTGCTGATGAGCTTGAGAAGAGACTTCGCGGCAGAGGCACAGAGACAGAAGAGGTTATCAGAAAGAGGCTTCTTCGCGCCAATGAAGAGTCCGTTGGTATTGAGAACTACGACTACATAGTTGTTAATGACGATCTTGACAGTTGTGTTGAGAGAGTTCATGGCATTATAAATGCGGCCCACATGGCAGCAAACAGAAATCAGGAATTTATTGACACCATCAGACAAGAGCTTAAGGAATTTTTAGTTTAATCTATAAAGTTTGTATTTGCGGAAACACCGCAGGAAAGGAATAAACATGATACATCCTTCATACGTAGACCTTATGAAAGTAGTTAACAAGGGAGTTGAGGAAGGCGAGGAGCCTGTAATCAGCTCAAGATATTCTGTAGTTATGGCTACAGCAAAGAGAGCAAGACAGCTTATCGCAGGTGACGAGCCTATGGTAAAGGTTAAGGACAAGCAGAAGCCTCTTTCAATTGCTGTTGATGAGATGAACCAGGATACCCTTAGAATTCTTACAGATGAAGAGAAGGAAGCAATGTATGCTTCTATGGAATCTGCTGAGGAAGAGACAGAGAATAGCGAAGAACAGGAATGAAGATACTTTTTGTGTCACTTGGATGTGACAAAAACAGAGTTGATACCGAGGTGATGCTTGGTGCACTGGCTAGCCACGGTTATAGCTTTACTGATGACGAGGAAGAAGCAGAAGCAGCAGTTGTTAACACCTGCTGCTTTATCAATGATGCGAAGGAAGAGAGCATTAACACAATCCTGGAACTGTCTGAGAGGAGGAAATCCGGACAGCTTCAGGTTCTTATTGTGACCGGATGCCTTGGACAGCGCTATAAGGACGAGATTCAGAAGGAAATCCCCGAGGTTGATGAAATTCTGGGCATTTCCTCAACTGACAAGATCCTTACAGCCATTGATGAAACTCTCAAGAGGAATAAGCTTTATACTCACAAGAACTATTTCGACGATCTGGGCAAAAGACCTGTTGGCGGACAGAAACGTGTAATAACAACAGGAGGTCTTTTTAACTATCTAAAGATTGCAGAGGGCTGTGACAAGCGCTGCACCTATTGTATTATTCCCAAAGTTAGAGGTTCATATCGAAGTGTTCCCATGGAGGAACTGATAAAAGAAGCTAAGGATCTGGCCCAAATGGGTGTTACAGAGCTCCTTCT
>JAILMY010000026.1 GCA_024692165.1 Butyrivibrio sp.
CCTATGCCGGATGCATAGTGGTCTCAACCGATAATAAGTTCTTTGTTTCGCTAAACGGCAAAGGCTCAGAGTTTGTGGGCAAGATCCAGATCATAGGTGGCGTTATTGATCCGGATGACAGAATCATAGGCGGCGCTATTCATGAGGGCGATAATGGTGAGATAAACAAATTTTCACCTGTAGTTACGGCGCTGCGTGAACTGGAGGAAGAGGCCGGCAGCGAGATCAGAAGCAGCATTACTGATATTGGCAGATCTTATATGGTTACAAATGGGAAAAAGTATGGTATTCACACTGTAGTTTATTCTGATCTGGATTCGAAATCGATCTATTCTGCTTTTGATTCTTTTAAAGAGGAAACAGGAAATAATGAGATTGATAAACTGATTTCTTTTAGTAAAGATGCTTTGGAAGAATTACAGAAATATGGATCATCTCAGGATTTAGAGGTCGTAAACCTTTTGAGAATGATTATGATGGAAAGTAGATAAGGAATGGAGGATGGTATGGCAGAAATAAAGGCAGTAGTTTTTGATATGTTTGAGACACTGATAACGTTGTTTGAGGGGCGAACATATTTTGGGGAGAATATTGCGGAAGACGTAGGCGCTGATCCGGCTTTATTCAGAAAAGAGTGGCATGCTATAGAGAATGATCGAAGCATTGGAAAGTACACCATTGAAGAGGGTCTTGAACTGGCTTTTAAGAAACTGGGGGTATATTCGGCGGAGAATGTGAAGCTTGCCGCAGACAAGAGAAAAGAGAACCTGGAAGATTCTTTTTCGGGAATTCCGGATGAGTCCATAGCTCTTTTGCAGGAACTTAAGAAAAGAAATATCAAAGTGGGGCTTATTACAAATATGTTCTCGGATGAGAGGGATTTTGTAAGACGAAGCGAAATGATGCAATACTTCGACGCTGCACTCATCTCTTATGAGCAGGGCATATGCAAGCCGGATCTATCGCTTTTTGAAAAGATGTCTCAGCTCCTTGGAGTTAGGCCGCAGGAGTGCCTCTATGTGGGCGATGGTGGGTCAAAAGAGCTGTATGCCGCCAGAGAAGCGGGCATGCATCCTATTCAGTGTACCTGGTTCCATGACAGGGCATTCGAGCCTCACATTCCATGTCCGATTCTCGATGAATTTGAGCATGTTAACCATCAGCTGGATGTGCTGGACTATATTAAGGATATGGCGTAACGGCCGTCGGGGATAGGATTTTAGTTACAAAATAAAAAAGTATTTGGAGGGAAAATATGTTGACAGACATTTATGAGGTACACAAGGCGCTGTTTGAAGATGGCGCTCAAACTGTGCTCAGAGCTCAGGAAAACCGCTACCGTGTGGTTGAAATCCTGAAGGGAAATATAGTCTCAAATTCCAGAAGAGAATCAAAGGGCATAAGTGCCAGAGTAGGAAAGAACGGACTATTTGGATTTGCATCCATCGCCGAATGCAGCGATGAAGCTGCCAAGAAGGTGTTGAAGGCAGCATCCGAGAATGTAAAGCTTCTGGCTCGTCATGTAGGTGGCAATGAAATCATTTTGCCGCCATCTTACGGAACAGGCAGGGTTCCTACAAACTGCGACATTGTCGACACCCAGCAAAAGAGAATAATTGACGCATGTCGCAAAGTCGACGATCACATCGCACGGAAGTATCCTGATCTGGACAGCCGGGTTGTGTACTACAGCGAGGATTCCCAGGACAGGATCATATACACTTCTGATGCCTGCGACGGACATCTGGTTACTCCCAGATGCTACATTTATGTTTACATGAGCCTCAAGACCAAGGATGGCAATCCTGTGGAGCTGTTCAAGGCTCTTGGAGGCTTTGGAAGCTTTGATGACAATTTCTCCGATGTTGAGCAATACTATCCTGATCTGGAGGAGCTGTATAAGAAGGTAAAAGATAAAGCTGAAGGTGTCTATGCTGAGGCTGGCTATAAGACAGTTGTTCTTGGCGGAATGATGGGCGGAATGCTTGCTCACGAAGCTGTTGGCCATACGGTAGAAGCAGACCTTGTTATGGGCGGTAGCGTCGCAGGCCCTAATCTTGGGAAAAGAGTGGCCTCCGATCTTGTAAGTCTTGTTGACTTTGCTCACACTTACAATGGAGAGCGTGCTCCTCTTCCTGTATACATGGACGATGAAGGAATCAAGGCTGAGGACGCAGTGCTTATTAAAGACGGTATCCTGACCGGATATATGAACAATCGTGAGACAGCGGAGAGGTATAAAATGAAGCCTGCCGGAAATGCCAGAGGATGGTCTTTTTCCGATGAGCCTCTTATCAGAATGAGAAATACCTGCGTCCTTCCGGGAAAAAATACAGTGGAAGAACTTATAGAATCTGTTGAGGATGGTTATTATCTTATTGATTCCGGAAACGGTCAGGCTGACCTTACCGGAGAATTTATGTTCGGAGTAACCTGTGGCTACGAGATCAAAAACGGCAAACTCGGCCGGGCTCTTCTTGATACAACGGTTTCCGGTATCGCCTTTGAAATGCTTAAAACTGTAGATATGGTTTCCAATGAGGTCGAGTGGTCTTCAAGCGGTTTCTGCGGAAAGAAGCAGCAAATGGCAGTAGGCATGGGCGGTCCACACATGCGTTGTAAGATCATGATCGGTGGAAGATAATATAAAACATCTTGAAAATAGAGAAGGGCGTAAAAATGAACGAATTACGAGAAGTTGCGGATTTATTTGACGACATACTTAAAGATAAAAAGATAGAAAAATACAACTACGTTCTTGTACAGTCCGGGAAGCAGGAGCTCAACGTGGAAAATGGCGAGTTCAAGCTCTTGAGAACCGTATATGATTACTACACTTCCTTAAAGGTATACAAGGACAACAAAATGGGAAGCTCCAGCGGAAATGACCTTTCCAGAGAAGCTCTCGTAAAGCTTGCAGAGGATAGCGATAGCGCAGCCCAGTCATCTCCTGAGGATCCCTGTCATGATATCGCTCCTGATCAGGGAAAAGAGGTGTTTAGGCAGGGCATTTACGAACCTGATATGGATAAGTTTATTGAGAGAATTCAGGAATGCCTTGATACTATAAAAAAAGAGTATCCCAAGGTGCTGGTAATGGCGGCTGTAGGTTCCTACGACAGGAGCCACTGGATTTCAAGAAACACCAACGGCACAGAGTTTGAGGATTATTCAGGCCATTACAGCTTTTACATCAATATCAGCGCCAGTGAGGATGGAGTCAACACCGGAATCAGCGGAGCTTATGTGGAAGTTGATAACCTGGATAAGCCCTTTATGGATCTCGGAAGCATGAGAAAGAGCCTTGAGGACATCAGCAACAGTATCCACACAAAGAGCCTTGATGGTAAATTCGACGGAACGGTTATCCTGACTCCGGCAGCAGCTGCTCAGTTTATCAGCATGCTTATTGTTAACTATATTTCTGACAGTGTTATCATCGACGGAACCAGCCTCTGGCTTGATAAAGTTGGAGAGCAGGTGGCAAGTGATAAGCTCACCATATCCAAGAAGCCCTTTGATGAAAGAATTGTCTGCGGTGAGAGAGGAACACAGAATGGTTTCAGAGCTGAGGATGTAACTCTCATAGATAAAGGAGTTCTAAAGACCCATAGCCTGACCCTGTATGCCGCTAACAAAACCGGAAGAAAGGTTGTAAAGAACACAGGATGGGATCTTGTAATCGAGCCCGGCGATAAGTCTCTGGACGATATTATTAAGTCTGTGGACAAAGGCCTTATCATGGGTGGATTCTCCGGAGGACAGCCCGGTCCAAACGGTGAGTTTTCCGGAGTTGCCAAGAACAGCTTCTATGTGGAAAATGGCGAAGTAAAATACGCCGTATCTGAGACCATGGTAAACGGCAACCTGGCTGAGATTTTCAGGAATATCCGTGACATTTCCAAAGAGCTTGTCTGCGACGGAACCTCTGTTGTTCCATACATAGCTGTTGATGGTGTTGTTATTTCCGGTAAATAATAGTCGGATCATCCGAGAAGCTAAATTTGCATTAAATTATGCAGATTTAGCTTCTTTTGATGCAGAAGTTTTGATAAGATAAAAGAAGCGGATCAAATTAAGTTGAAAGGGTTACAAATTAATGAAACGCAACTATAAGATGACCATCAGCTATGATGGCACCAGGTTCTATGGATGGGAGAGGCAGCCTGGTAAGGACATGACCATCCAGGGGAAGCTTGAGAGCGTTCTTTCAAAAATGACAGGTGTTACCGATAGCGACAAGGTTAATGTCATTGGTGCCGGCAGGACAGATGCGGGGGTTCACGCCAGAGCAATGACAGCCAATGTGGTACTGGATACGGATAAGACTGAGAGTGAGATCCGGGATTACATGAACACCTATCTGCCGGAGGACATAAGCGTCAATGAGGTCAGAGCCTGCTCGGACAGATTCCATGCCAGGTACAATGCTATTGGCAAGACCTACAGGTATACATGCTGGTATGGTGCATCAAAGCCTGTCTTTGACCGGAAATATGTGACCGTTCTTGACAAGGAGCCAGATGTGGACAGGATGCAGAAGGCTTCGGAGTATCTCATTGGAACCCACGATTTTAAGAGTTTCTGTGGCAATTCACACATGAAGAAATCAACCGTTAGATGTGTGGACAATATCAAGATTGAACGGAGCGGAAACTATATAAGACTGTATTTCCACGGCAACGGATTCTTGCAGAATATGGTAAGGATCCTGACGGGGACCCTTCTTGAGGTGGGGTATGGAAATATAGAACCTGAGCAGGTTAAAGAGATTCTTGAAGCCTGTGACAGGCAAAAGGCAGGACCAACGGCACGACCCGAAGGGCTTTGCATGATGAAGGTGGACTATTAGCTGAGAGCACTTGACGAGGCTTTATCGAGTCTGGTGCGAACGTGTTATGGCGAGCGTGAGCGATGTGCAGATCACCTGATGAGGTATTTCCGAATCTGGTGAGATGTCATACAGAGTAGAGCATAACTTCCTTATTTTTCTTGTGGAGAGGGTATATGAAGAATATTCTTAGGACATTTCTGACTTTTTCTTTGATAACATTTGTTTTCTTATTTTTTTCAATTGATTCAAAGGCAGCAGGCACAGGAGCTGTTTCCATAACATCAGCTACAATTAGCGGTGGAGAAGTGGTAGTGATTGCTGCTGCATCTGATCTTCCCGACAGTGATGACGGTATCTACTATCTGTATGCTGAAAAGACTTATCAGGACAATCCAACAGGCAATGTGGTGGCTACAGCCCCGGTAGGGCCTGACGCTGTATTTGTTTTTCCATTAAACTACGGAACTACAGCCTGTCATCTATACGAGAAGTTCCAGGTTGCAGTACTTCAGGGAGGCGCAGTGGTTCCTCTCTGTGCAGCAAAATACATCTCAAATCCTGAAGCTCTTGCACATGTTTCTCTTCCCAAGAAAAATAACGGTAAAAAGGGACTTATTCTTGACGGAGCCAAGATCGGCAACGGAAATACTGAGGTTCTTACCCTGGGAGTTCAGCAGGGAGCATATAACATAAATCTTGAGGATGTGATCGGTGGAAACCGCGTTATTCCTTACAATTACAATGGTAAGACCTACTATTTTGATTCTTCCTATATGAGTCAGTATGATCACTGCGTCAGGATCACCTCATCCCAGGGAATCGGACTTACCATGGTTTTGTTAAACCCTTATGCGGCAGGAGAAGAGTACATGATATCTCCCTATGCAAGGGGCGGAATCGGCAAATCCAAATCAAGCTATTATCTTATGAATACCTCAGAGGATGCAGGACTTGAAGCTCTTGAAGCGGTTGTATCTTATCTTGCAAACAGATATGACGGACAGCATGGAGTGGGACAGGTTGACAACTGGGTTATCGCCAATGAGGTAAACGCCAAGGATTACTGGAACTACGCCGGAGCTATGGATGTTGCTACTTATGCAAGACTCTACGCAGATTCATTGAGAGTTTGCTATATGGCTATCAGGAGCCAGAACGCAAATGCCACAGTATGCCTTAGCCTTGACAATGAGTGGACCAGTGTAGCAGGCGGTGCCAATTACACGGCAAGAACAACTCTTGAACATATCAATGCTTATGTAAAGGCCCAGGGAGACTTTGACTGGGCATTGGCATTCCATCCCTATAACTATCCTATGGCGTGGACCAACTTCTGGAGTCCCAAGAGCGCCAAGACAGCAGCAATGATCCGGCATTCGATCGACTCACCTTATATCAGTATGGAGAACATTGAACAGCTTACGGACTATATGAGCCTTGAATTCATGCGTGGAACCAGGGGACAGGTCAGGGACATTCTCCTTACAGAGATTGGTTATTCATCAAATCAGGGAGAGGCTAATCAGGCTGCGGCCATGATTTATGCCTATCACAGGACTGTGACCAATCAATACCTTGATATGATCGTGTTTAACAGGCAGACAGACTTTCCGGTTGAAGTCAGGAACGGGCTTAGCGTGGGACTTAGCTATCAGAATGGCGCAAGAAAACAGTCCTTTGATGCCTTCGCAAATATGAATGGCGCTAACGCTGAGAATTATAAAAATTTCGCTGCAAATTTCGCAGGAATTGCCGATTGGAATGCTGCTATGTATGCCCGCTAATCCAGTACTGGTGCGGTGTTTATACATTTTTAAGAAAGGTTAAAAAAGGATTAAATAACCATTGCTACTCTCGATTAATTAGTTCCGAAAAGTCATAATTATTTATATACAAAATTTCTGTTCGGAGGGTGGCTCACATATGAAAAAACGGACTTTTTCTTCTTGGTTAATCTTTGGGGTGTCTTTAGTTCTTTTAACCATCAGCATGTTGAATGCAGGCAGTATAAAAGCAAGTGCTTCAGATATGATTTACAGAAATCCTAAGAATATCCAGGTTGACAGTGAATATGTGATTCCGGACGGTTTTGGTTACAGTACCTATTATGTTGTGGTAGCAACTAACAATACAGGAATGGATATCGAGATCAGCGCTGATTTCGTGGCTCTGGATGAAAAGGGAGAGGTTGTTGCAAAGGTCAACGATTACTTTGATGCAGTTAAGAAAGATCAGCAGTTTATTCTCTACGGCAAGTTCCTTGATTCCAAGATTAAAAACGCGGTTAAGTATCAGTATGTATTTAATACATCCGAAACCGATAACTGCACCTACAATTCAGTTGACATAGATACTTCGAGACTTGGCGAATGCATTGAGGTTTCAGCCACCAACTACTCCGAGAAGGATATTCAGGGCGTTGGCATAAGAACTGTATTCCTTAGAAGTGGAAAGCCAGTGGCTTTTGATACAGTCAACATCGCAGATGTGGGCTATGTGTTCCACGGAGGCAGCACCAATTCTCAGGTTATAGGTTATAATGCAGGTACCTATGACGACTATATCATGACCTATACTTCAGCAGGAAATGGTGAGGCTTTAGACTTTTAATATCAACAGTTTTGGAATGCCGGGAAAAACTCCCGGCGTTCTTTTTTTGCTCTTTTTTGCATGCCAAATCTATGCTATACTATCTTTTGGTATATTATATGAACGAAAGAGATTTGGTAAGTAATGGCTCCAGACAAGGATGACAAAAAGTCCAAGAAAGTATATAGCAAGAAAATTACATATTTGCGAAGACTGATTGTCGGTTCTGTAGCGGCATCATGTCTTATACCGCTTTGTATATGCATTATACTGGCAATCAGGTATGATCGCCTAAGAAGTGAATACGAACAGAGTAGAGCTGATCTTGAATGGTACAGGAATCGCTTCGGTACTGAGAGAGAGATCCTCGGAAGCGATGGCACTGAGGTGGCTGAGACAGAGCAGACAAAGCAGATAGATAGCCAGCCCCAGATTGATGAGCCGGGAGCAGAGGAGAACATACAGTATGACATCGACGGCAGCGAGGTTGCCACGGATGTTGACGAAGATGCCGATGATACGGCAAATGTTGAGAACATAGAGGGCACCAGGTACGTGTATCTCACCTTCGATGACGGACCCAGCTCTTCAACAGATGATATACTTGATGTTTTAAAAGAGTATGATGTTAAGGCTACCTTTTTTGTCTGTGGTAAGCCTGATTCCAGATATACAGATCTATATAAGAGAATCGTTGATGAAGGGCATACCCTTGGAATGCATTCCTACAGTCACAAGTACAATGTGATCTATGAATCCACGGAATCCTTCAAGGACGATCTTGATAAGCTCAGACGCTTTCTGAATGAGACCACGGGAACCTGGTCCAAGTATTACAGATTTCCCGGAGGCAGCTCCAACACCGTCAGTAAGGCTGATATGAAGGAACTGGTTCAGTGCCTCAATGATGAGGGCATTACATTTTTTGACTGGAATGTAGCCGGAGGAGATGCTACAGGTGGCGCCACCAAGGCCACTATTTACAACAATGTGGTGAACAATGTTCCCAGGTTCAAGCATTCGATAGTTCTTTTGCATGATTCAGCAGACAAGATGAGCACCGTTGAGGCCCTGCCTGAGATAATCGAAGCGATACAGGCCATGGATGACACCGTGATAGTTCCGATAACGGACGATACGTTACCGGTTCAACATATCAAATATTAAAGAGAATGAAAAAAGTGAATGGAGGATATCAAGATGGGATTTTTTTCTGAGCTGAAAAATGACCTTTCTCAGGCTGTTAACACATTGATGCCTGATGACAAGGAAGAGACAGCCACTCTTGATAAGGACAAGGCTGAAGCTGCTCCTGCAGATGCACCTGAAAAGGTTGATATCGACAGCATGCTTAATCGTCTTGACGATATCAAGCTTGATGAGGTTAGCGAAGAGACCAAAGAGGCAGAAGAGGTCAAGGAGCCTGAAGTTCCTGAACTGACATTTGAGCCTGCAGAAGAGCCTAAGAGCGCCTTGGATGCTATTGCAGAGATGAAGCGTAGTTCCGAGGAAGATAGCCTTAAGAATCTGGAGGAGAAGATTGAGGAGCAGACTGAGGAGGAGACCAGAAAAGGGGACCCTAAGTCAGCTCTTGAAGCAATCAGTGAAGGACACGCAGAGGAGTACGCTGAAGCAACGCTTGCAGCTACAGAAAACAATAATAATGGGGGAAATGAAACTATGGATTTTGAACAGCAGACACCAACAGATGAGACCGCCAGCATCACTGAAGGCATGGCCATTACAGGAGATGTACAGACTACAGGATCACTTGATCTTGTTGGAAAGATTGCAGGTAACGTAAAGTGCCTTGGCAAGCTCAATATTACAGGTGAGATCACAGGCGATTCTGATGCGGCAGAGATTTATGCTGAGTCAGCTAGAATCACAGGTGAGGTTAGAAGTAAGGGAAGCGTTAAGGTTGGACAGAGCACAGTTATCGTAGGTAACATCTTCGGTTCAAGTGCAGTTATCGCCGGCGCTGTTAAGGGTGACATCGATGTTCACGGACCGGTTGTCCTTGATACAACAGCCATCGTAATGGGTAACATTAAGTCACAGTCAGTACAGATCAACAATGGTGCTGTTATCGAAGGTATGTGCTCACAGGCTTATGCTGATGTTAATCCTTCAGAGTTCTTTGAGGCTCTTAAAAACAGATAATAAAGAAATAAAAAAGTGGAGTAGATTATGAGAATTTTATTGAAACTGAGCGGAGAAGCTCTTGCAGGAGAGAAGAAGACCGGATTTGATGAGGAAACAGTCAGAAAGGTTGCTCTCCAGGTAAAAAAACTTGTTGATGATGGCACTGAGGTAGGAATTGTCATAGGCGGAGGCAATTTCTGGAGAGGCAGAAGCAGCGATAGTATTGATCGCACAAAGGCTGACCAGATCGGAATGCTGGC
>JAILMY010000053.1 GCA_024692165.1 Butyrivibrio sp.
TCCCTTCCGCGCTTCTGTCAGTGTTCTGAGTACAAGATCCTTTACTTCTCCGGGATACAGATCGGATTCCTTACCAAAATAGATCAGTGGAAGCGATTCCTTCTCGCTTATCTTTGACCTGAGCCCATGGTTCTCAAGTTCCAGGGAAGTATTTAGGTTCGACAGGCTGTTGATCTGTTCCTGTAGAGCACTGATCTCTTCCTCATACATGGCGAAAAGATCCTCATTATCAAGCTTGTCCTTATTCTTCTCCTCCTCAAAAGCCTTGTGCTCTTCATGAAGAGTTCTGATCCTATCTAAAAGAATCTCCCTGCTGACGCCATTCCAAGTGTACAGCGGATCAATCTCCCGGATGTTACCCTGCCTGATGATGCAATTCACCACGTGGCTAAGCAATCCTTCAGTATATCCTCTGAAATCCTTGAGTTTGTATGTCTTGTGCCTGCGAATATCGTTCAGGAAATAGATACCTATATCTCCGCCAGTCTCTGCTTTCCTTCCGCCGTTTTTGACCAGATTACAAACAGCGCTGTTATCAGCAACAACGACATGTGCCACTCCCTTTAATCTCTGGGCAAGGTCTCTTACATCCACAGGCAGCTTGTTTGACACCGTCCTTGACACATAAACAATAGGCAGACTGTATGGCTGATCGCCGTATATAACACTCTTGAATAGTTCAATGCTGTCCATTCCGAATGATACCGGAGTTCTGAGAACAGCCATTCCGTTATCAGAATCAAGATACCCTTTGGTTATCAGCATAGAGATAAAATGAGGCGTTGAAAATCCCTGATCACTGATAAGAGCATTCTCCATATACGTCCGGTCAAGTCGTATGCAGATCTTTTTCTCTGCAAGATTCATCACATAGTCGGTGCTCCAGACCGTTCCATCCTCGGTGCGCTTCTCATACCTCGCAGCTATGATATTTTTGTCGGCAATTTCTATGATATCAAGCTTCAGATTATCGTGCTGTACATTTATCTGCCGCTCCCCATTCCACTCTAGTCCGGGGATGATGTTTTCCGAATACTTGCTCGTATTGTTCCATTCGATAATAAGCTGCACAAACGCATCCGCTGTCAACTTGTCATTTACTTTAAGTTTCGTTGAAAATAAAAGCATATCATACCCTCTTGAGAATTCGTCCAACCATCGGTTATAGCCAAACAGTTCCTCTTATCCTTCTGTCATACACTTCATTTACAGCTTCTATATAGCAGTTGAAAGATTGATGGTCATCTTCCTGTTGCCTGCTTAAATACATGTTTTTCTTATCGAGGTAAACTTCCCTGACCTCAAGCCAATAATCAGGTTTTAGAGCCACTTCTCTTTCATGCAGATTCTGGGTGTTCGGAACCAGATTCCAATACCATTCATCCATCGAAGTCCATCCCGTTTTACGGTGTACAAGTCTATGAAGCCCTAACTGGTCTCTTTTTACAATACAAACATCAATTGAAAATGGAGTTTTATTGCCTGTCTTAAACACTCTCTGCTCAGTTGTTAAAACAGATCTAGAATCACTGCAGTCACCCCAACCATTCCTTGCAAGAATCTCATTAAAAGCTTTACGAATAGCTTCTTTCAAATCTCGTTCTCTATAGTAGTTCCCTGGATTCTCGATAAGCAAATTGAAATCAAAATCAATAGCTTGTTTCGCATTCTGCGTTACCATATTACGTTTCATGCTTCCAACCACATTCATTCTTGCGTAAATGTCGTAGTTTTTCAGTTCCTGAACCAACTGGTTAACTATATCGGCACAATATCCATAAGCACGGGTCAGAAACTCTTTGTCTTTTACATATTCGTACATAGTTTCTCCTTTCGTCCCCTACCCGTCCAGATAGCATCTCCGTGCTAAATCATTATAACATACCACAGGCTTTTCCATTATGCAATAAAAATCCGTCTGAATATAATATCCAGACGGTAACTAAATTATTCTTCGTCCTCAAATTCACCTTCAACAGTTCCGCTTTCAATTCCCAACTGATTGGCCATTAAAAGAACTTCTACTTTGTCT
>JAILMY010000086.1 GCA_024692165.1 Butyrivibrio sp.
AACGAAGTAAGAAACAGCAGAAAGAGTACCATTCCAAGCAGAGACGTACCTGGGGAGATTTTAATCCCGTAACAAGGAGTGTTCCAAACGGAAAGGCCTATAACCGCAAGAAAGAAAAAGAGAGGATCAGCAAAGAATTCAGAGATGGATTTGGAGCTGATCCTTTTTGGTTACTCTGATTCATTTGCTGTATTCTCTTAGTCCGTAATAGTAGAACTTCTTGATTTTTTCTTTTAATGATGCAGGCTGTATTACTATTGCATCTCTGCCAAAACGCTTGAAGTATTCTTCCAGTTGAAGCTCTGGCCAGTCGAAGTAGTAGAGATCGCCTTCAATTTTTGAGACGAGTGGCCTGTTCTTGGTAATTGCTTTAAACTTTTTAACCCCATATTTATTCAGACGGACAACGGCCTGGACTGTTAATGATACTGAGTGAGGGCTCCGGATAGCTTTTTCCTTGAGCTCTTTTTGTGTGTCTGGATCCACGGGGAAAGAATCAGATGTCACAAAAACGCTTCTGAGTCTGGAAATTCTAAATGTTCTAGGCCTTCTGGTGCTTCTGTCTTTGCACAGAAGGTAGTTACATTGCTCTTCTTTGGAGGGAGCAATGATATATGGCTCCACAAGATAGGCTTTTTCGTCACCGGATGTTGTATTAGTAAAAGACAATATTCTGTGGTCTTTAAGAGCTTTGGCGATATCTTCGTAGGTGTCTTTGAATATGATAGCTTCCCTTTCACTACGTGGTATGGATAGATAAGAGTTGAACATGTCCTTGAGGTATTGGGAAAGAGAAGTGTCTTTTAACATGTTATTCTCAATAATCTTAAGAATCTCATACGAAGAGCCGCTTACAGTCAGGGTGAGGGCAGAGTTCTTGCTGCTTTGAAAACTGTCTGCCTTAATATATGTACTTACAATCTTATCCGCCAGTAGTGCGGCATCTTTATCACTTATAGATGTGATGGCAGTCAGGTCCTGTTTGATGCTTGAAAGGAGATTATCGCTGTCATGTCTGTACTGGTCAAAGTAGTTTACAATCAACGTCTTCAGGAAAGCGTTGAGATTTACAGACTCGTCTTTTTTGGTGAATTCAAAGAGCTCAGCATCGTTTATAAGTCTTGATTTTGTATCATCTGAAAGATAGATTTTATATTTCTCAGTCATATTACGCCTCTTAATTGGGGTTGCGAAAAACGCTTTTCATAAATAAAAATACCTATATTTCATATTATATTGGGGTTGTGCCATTGGGTCAATCTGCATCTTTTTATCTCCAATTCAAAGAGCTATGATTAAGTCACAACAAAGACACAGACAGCAATCATTACAGGATCGCTAAATGGTTAAGCACCGAACTTTAGGTTCGCCTTTGCGGGTTCAAATCCCGCTCCAACCCTTCGGGGTGTATGTGTCTTGAAGGATAGATACTAACAGCAAGCAAAACCACATATGGCTACAATGGGTAGCGCTTGGCTCATACCCAAGAGGATTGGAGGGTTCGAATCCCTCTTATGTTAAGGGACGTATCTAGTGATCATAAAAAGGTGCATACAGCAATTAACTAGTCCACGATTTGGTATCGTGCCCTGCATAAGCAGGGTGAGTGAGCCGGGCACTATAAACCGGTTGCACCTTGATGAAGGAGGAAACAAAGATGTTAGAACTTTTAAAGAAAGAAGCAAACAAAACATATACAGAGAATGGCGCTGTGACTTATACATCAACTAAGTCAGACTGCCTAGATCTCTTTGCGACAATTGGTGCACTTAGAAACGCTTCTGATGAAGATATCATTACAAGATTCATAAGAGCTTATGCTGAGGATGCTAATCTCGCGATGAAGATGCTTTTCTTTGCAAGAGATATCAGAGGCGGCCTGGGTGAGAGAAGAGTGTTTAAGGTTATTCTTAAGTATCTTGCGGCTGCAGAGCCTGAATCTGTTAAAAAGAATATTGAAAATGTGGCAGAGTATGGCAGATATGATGATCTTATGGCTCTACTGGATACACCTGTAGAAAAAGATGTTATGGCATATATTGAGCAAACTCTGAATGCCGACATAGACGAACTTGCTGAAAATGGTGAGAATGCAAACATATCTCTTTTGGCAAAATGGCTTCCTTCTGTAAATACAAGCAATAAAGATGCTGTAAGAAAAGCAAAGAAGATTGCCAGAGCTATTAAAATCTCTGATGCTGAGTATCGTAAAACACTCTCGGCGCTCAGAGCTCAGATCAAGATCATAGAGAATAACCTTAGAGAAAAGGATTACTCTTTTGATTATGAGAAGCAGCCTTCAAAGGCGCTGTACAAATATAGACAGGCTTTCATTAGAAATGATCAGGAGAGATACCACGCCTTTATAACCAAGGCTGAGACAGATCCTTCTGTTATGCACACACGCACACTTACACCATACGATGTGATAGCTCCTGTAATAAACAGAGCACAGTTCACAGAGGATGAGAGGTGCGTCATGAACGCAACCTGGAATGCTCTTGAGAACTTCGCTGGTTCAGAGAATTCTCTTGTAGTGGTTGATGGTTCGGGTTCTATGTATTGCGGAACGAACCCTCTTCCTGCGGCAGTTGCACAGTCACTTGGCATCTACTTTGCAGAAAGAAATACCGGTGCATTTAGAAATCACTTCATAACATTCTCAACAAATCCTAGACTCATCGAGATCAAGGGCAGAGATATTGTTGAGAAGGTGCGTTACTGCATGGGATTCAACGAATGTAGCGATACAAATATCGAGAAGACCTTTAACCTGATTCTAATGACTGCTGTAGCTAATAAGCTAACACAGGCTGATATGCCAGAGAAGTTATACATAATCTCAGACATGGAGTTCAATTACTGTGCTGGTAATGCCGAGGCTACAAACTTCGAGCATGCTAAAGCAGAGTATGCAAGATACGGCTTCAAACTTCCACAGATAGTTTTCTGGAACGTGAACAGCCATGGCAAACAGCAGCCTGTTAAGATGAATGATCAGGGAGTAGCGCTTGTTTCAGGCTGCAGCCCACAGATTTTTTCAATGTTAAAAGAAGGTAACTTAGAACCATATAAATTCATGATGAGTATCCTTTCAGCTGAGCGCTACGAAAGGATAGCGGCATGAGTTAATAGAAGAGGCTGGAAGGATAATTATGAATACTATTGAGATAAAGGGAAAAGTAAATACAGCTCTTTGCTATGCCAAGGTTGTTGAGGACGAGGCAATAGAGCAAATAAGACGAATGTGCGACTACCCTATGACTGAGGGCTTAAAGATCAGAATCATGCCTGACGTTCATGCTGGGAAGGGCTGCACAATTGGAACAACAATGACAATCACAGATAAGGCAGTGCCTAACGTGGTTGGTGTCGATATCGGATGTGGCATGTATACAGTTAATCTTGGGAAGCAGAAGATTGACCTTGAGAAACTGGATATGGCGGCATTCACAATACCTTGTGGACGTGAGGTATGGGATGGAAGGATTGAGAAGTTTGATCTGACAGAGCTACGTTGCTATCGCCAGCTTAAGGAGGTAAAGCGCCTTGAGAGATCGCTAGGTACTCTTGGCGGAGGTAATCACTTCATAGAGGTGGACAGAGCGGCTGATGGGACTCAATATCTTATAATCCACTCAGGTTCAAGGAACCTTGGTAAGCAGGTTGCTGAGATTTACCAGACTCTTGCCGTGGACCTTGATAAGGGAATCGGTGAGTACCTGGAGGCAAGAGAGGAACTGATCAAAGAGTACAAAGCGCAAGGAAGACGAACAGAAATCCAGGCTGCTCTTAAGGAGCTTTACAACAAGAAGTACCATGAGGGACCAATGACAATGCCTGAGGACCTGTGCTATTTATCAGGCAGATATCTTGAGGATTACCTTCATGATGTGGAGATATGCCAGAGATTTGCTAAGAGAAATCGTGAGAAGATGGCGGAGATTCTTTTAGAGAAAACGGGTCTGTCAGCCGGTGAGTCTTTTCATACAATCCATAACTACATTGATACTGAGGAGATGATCCTTAGAAAGGGCTCTATTGCAGCTCATAAGGGAGAGAAGGTGCTGATTCCTATCAATATGAGGGATGGTTCTGTTCTCGCCATAGGTAAGGGTAATCCTGAGTGGAACTACTCAGCACCACACGGCGCAGGCAGACTTATGTCCAGGTCTGCAGCTAGAAACAACCTTTCAATGGATGAGTACAAAGAGGCTATGAAGGGAATCTATACATCATCTGTCTGTGAGGCTACAATTGATGAGGCGCCAATGGCCTACAAGTCACTGGATGACATCATCGATGTAATCAAGGAGTCTGTGGAGATTATTGATGTGATGAAGCCAATTTACAATTTTAAGGCTTCAAACTAAAGTATATGATATTTTGGAGGATTATATGTTGTTTTTGATTAGATAATTATGCCTATTTTATACCACGAGTATAATAGACAGCTAAGAATTTCAGTGTTACTATACGATATAGAAAGAGATAAGCGGAGCAGATACAAGCTCCCGGAAAGGAAAAGAAGAGACATGACAACAATGAATCGCAATTATTGCCTTTATAGCGAAAGTTATGAATCATCACTCCAGAGCAAATCAGAGTGGATGTTTAATTTCATGCGCTCATTTAAGGATAGGCAAATGCGAGAAAATGTTGTTTTAGCAAAGGTTCGGATGGAATTAATCTGAATCATAAGCTTATAGATAAACATGTTTGCGTACCGCTTACCTTGGATGAGGCAAGCGGTTTTTCTTTTGCTTAAAAATATGCAGAGTTGGCTCAATTGGTACAGCAGCGGGAGCGACGCGAAGCTAGTCCCCGTAGGGGAAAAACCGACATTCCTCACGGGTATCTGGGTTCGAGTCCCAGACTCTGCGCTATAGATTCGTGGTGTAATTGGATGCGTGGCCTCCGGGGGAGGCCGAGCTACGCATTCGGACGACGCGAAGCGAGGACGCAGCAGTCCCAAAACTTGCACGAGTGGCGAAGCTGGTAGACGCACCTGACTTAGGATCAGACGCAATAATGCATGTGGGTTCGAACCCCACCTCGTGTACTTGGCAAATGCCAGAAAGGAGTCGGAAATGACACAGAATATTCCAGCGATCGATATGGTCGCTACGGGACAGAGAATTACAGATTTAAGAGTGGCAGCCGGTATGTCTGTTAGGGATTTACAGGATGTGTTCGGTTTTGCTACTCCACAG
>JAILMY010000094.1 GCA_024692165.1 Butyrivibrio sp.
GTTATACATCAATCCAACAAGCAATACAGTATTTTCTGTATATTTCTTCTCCGTATCAGTAAATTTTTCCCATTGTGTTTTATTGTTAAAGTTCACAATATGATCGATGATATCAAGATACTTCCTGTAGACATGCTCCACTTTTGTCAGACTTCCTTTGAAGGCAGTTGCTGCATCTGTAAGCTCATCCAAATATGAAACAATAGTATTAACCTCACTCTCTGTACGCTTTGCTTGTACATACGCTTCATCAGCCTTGTCGGAAAGCTTGCTTCCGGTAACATTGAATATGATGCCTCCAACCAGAAGACCTACTCCAAGTGTTGCGCCACCCAGAACCGCTGTTCCGAGGGCAATGCCCCCGCCACCATATGCAACAGCACCTCCACCCAGGGCAGCTAATGTGGCATTGGTCGCCGCTGCTCCACTCAATGTCGATATCGCAGTACCAGTCGAAGCTGTTCCTAAAGCCATAACAGCTGAAGTTGTGGCTCCAGCCGCAGCAAGACCGCCAGCAGTACCTGCGGCAGCTCCTCCAACTCCACCCAGGAGCAGTCCTGCACCCGCAGATATTCTCTTTAGTTCCTCTGCCTCGTATTCAGGGAGATCAATTCCCTCTCGTTTATATTCCTTGAATTCCGGTCTACACTGGATTTTTTCAATGATATCTGAAAAAACATCAAACGAAGACAATATTTCTAATTCCTGAGTTCCAATACCATCCATCAGCGTTGTTGTTTCATCGTTTCGTTTTTTAAACAGAGCAACCGATCTCTCTTGCTTACTCTGGGCTAGTTTCATAGTGTCATTAGCTTCCTTCATCTTGACACCGCCGTATATTCCGGTTCCCACACCAGTCACACCAGCAGCCGTAGCAATTCCTCCAATTATTAACGGTAATGGCATACAACAACCTCCTCACAATGTCTGTAAATAATTGCAGGCTTCCTTATTTAGGCCATAATACTCATCCTTCGTATATATCTCCGAAAAAAACGCGTCATAGCTTTCATCAATTCTGCACAATAGCGGCCTTTTATCGTATATTGTGCACAGATTATTTGAAAGATATTTGCAGATACCGTCGCCCCTATCCAACTCTTTGTATAGCTCTGATCTGTCTAGATGTCTGCAACAACTTCCACATTTTTCACACGCATAACTCATCCAAATACCAACCTTTTGTCCTTATTTCCCATAAAAGAGTCGAAGTCACCTTTCCACGGAATCTGAATATTAAGTTTTTCATAGGCATTGAGCAGAATAGCATTTACTTCATCATCATCTTCGCATGATGAAATATCTTCAGCAACGCCTTCAAATCTTTCTGTATCCTGCTTAAACTGTTCAATATCTATGTTTGCAATCTTTGCTGCAAGAATCCCCATAGCATCGGCAATCTCTTTATAGTTATTTGCATCAGATGGTATGCTGTTCAGTTTATCAATAAGTTCCTTGATAAACTTGCTTCTATCAAGGAATATCAGTAAAGTACACGACAGAAGACCACTCACGAGGCTAGCGCAGAATGTGGTTACTACTGGTCCTATTCCAGGTACCACCCCAACAGGTGTCTCAGCCATCAGCGCTCCTACGGCTGTTCCTGCCAAAACGCTTGCACCAGACGCCAGGATTACTGTAGTTGTTTTAATTCGATCACCAAGCATTTGATTATTGGGATTAAAAAGCAGTACCCTTCCAGCCTGTACAACCGATGCATATACCTGCCTAATACACCATACAAGGTTCTTCGCCGTCGTGAAAAAGATATTGCAAAGCGTTGTTGTAAGGCTTGCTAATGCTCCTGAAGCAAAGCCCTCTCCAATCTTAGCTATTATTTCCTTATACTTCTTTTGGGCACTCTCAAAACCTTTCTTAATGCCATTACCAACCGCATTCAGCATATCTTCAAGGCTGCTTCCCGCAGGCACGGCTTGAAGCTCCTCCTTCGCACACATCCAAATCTCAACAAAGATGAATCCAAGCGCCTGCTTCATTCCCATTTCTGCTCCACGCTTTGCAGCAGCATCGGCTGTATCCTTGGCAAACTGTGGGCTTGTATAATATGCCTTCGCCAGCTTCGCATCATATTCCTTCTTAGCTCGGTTATACTCTTTTCGAAGGCTTTCCTTGACCACATCTGTGAGTGGTTCACCCTTTTTTCCGCCTTGATTAACATTCGTTGGGTTGTCCTCACACCATCGAATATATTCCTCTACGGTCATATCGCTCTTATTGAGATTCAGATCAGCATTAGTGAATCGGAGATTTCCAGGATTGTTAGCAAGTTCTCTACCATCTAGTCCAGCAAGAACCCTCCCCTTGTCATCATGTATCTCATGCGCTGACATCACATGATCCAATTGCCCCTGATGCTCCCTCGGAATGGTTTTATTATTCCTTGGTATAAGTTTATTACCTGGCACATACGCATCCTCAAGTTTGGTGCCATTTATGTCAAACTCTTCTCTGGCATCATGCCTGATCTGCGTAAAATTCTTGTCCGAATGATATACATTCGTGTCGTATACACCATGTGCATCATATGCAGTAGCATTTTGAGCGTTCTTATACTGCATATTGGGATCTGTTCCTATCTCTCTGACATTAAGAATAGTGTCCACGTCCCCGCCATACTGATCGCGAACCAAAAAATCCAATCCAAAGGATGTTACAAGGCTCTGAAGAACAACCCGCTCATACTCTGCCCAAATACTGCAAAATACATTATCCTCCGGATTCATCCTAGGTCCATTCTTCAATTCTCTAACAAAAGCAGCTCCATCCATCTCCGTACCACAATCGCTTATCAGTCACAGATTAAAATCGCTACTGTCATAGCTCTATTTTCTAATAATTTCAAGCGCGAAGAATCTTATTATGATAGCTTGAGATTATCAATTGTACGCAAAGTATTTTCAGCATTCTTAAACAGGATGCCCGTTCCGCCCATTGTTTCCCATTCGGCAATGTTCTTCGCATGATCATCTATGAGAATGCAGTCTTTGCCCGTACAATACTTCTGTTTATCTTCTCTAAATACAATGTTTATTACAATATTCTCTGATAGAAGCCTTCTTACCCACTGGGTTTTATCCTCTCCGGCAGTTTCTATTCCTCGGTGCGGCTTGGGAATTGCTGATAAGATCTCACATGCATCCCCATATTTGTCGTAAAGAGTATCAAACATCATTTTTGCTCCTGGCATCAGTTCCAGTTTATCATAAAAATGTGGTACAGCCTTTATTTTTGCCCACCTGGCATCATCTTCGGCCGGATCAATGACACTATTCTGATAACGCGGTTCAGTTCCACATAATACTCTTACACCTTTGTTAAAATCAGCCAGAACACCATCCATATCGAAGTATATTTTTCTGATATCCATTATCTCATTTCCCATCTCTATATCGTTGATAATAATACTTAGCACAAAATTCAAGAAATTCTTTTACTGTCTGTTCGTTAATTACAGTTACCGTTGAATCATAATCTGTTATTGTCATCCTGGTACCATCTTTAACACATTATCTCTACAAACTCGAATTTA
>JAILMY010000156.1 GCA_024692165.1 Butyrivibrio sp.
GTTACTATTAATGGGCCAACTGCATCAGTTAAAAGTCTGTGTATTCCGCTTGAAGGAAGAAATGCACCGATATAGCGACTATCCTTGCATACCTCATAGTCAAAGTCCTTTTTCTTTTCCAAAAGAACTATTGGCCTTGCCGAGGATTTTAATAGTTCCTCTTCCTTCTCGCTTACATGACAGTACTCTTTTATACTGCATATATCTGAAAACATTACAGCAAAAGGCTTATTCTCACGCCCCTTTAGCTGCCTTAACTTAAGTGCAACAGTGCCGACAGGTTTACTTACAAGCTGGTAGCCGGAAATGCCCTTAAGACCAATAACATTATCATTTCGAAGAAGTTCTGTGGCTGTAATTACAGCATCATCAAATTCAATATGCTGCAAAACTGCTTTGCCCTTAGATTCATTGTCAGTATGATCCGTTATATCAGAATAAAAATCTAAGATCATCTGGGGACCACAGTCATGACAGGATATCGTCTGAGCATGAGTCCTTCGGCCGCTTCTGTATTCAACATCGCACTTTGGACACATCTTAAACTTGTCCATGGTTGTTGTATCCCGGTCGTAGGGAAGTTTGTTAAGGATACTGATTCTTGGCCCGCAGCTGGCACAGCTTATAAGCGGATAGCGATATCTTCTGTCTGATGGATCAAGCATCTCAGACATACAATCATCGCAGATTCCTATATCAGGAAGAAAAATTGGAAGATCATTAAATTGAATCTCCGAACTGTTTATAATGGAAAAATACTCTGATTCAGGACTGTTTTCTCTAAAGGAGGGATATATATCAGATGTGTCTGTAATCTCATCAACACGCACATCAAGCACAATTGCTCCCACGGGGGCATCTGTTTTTAAAACCTCAACAAAAGAAAGAACATCTGCGTCCTCTCCTATTGCCAGAATTTCCACGGATGCTCCAAGGTTTTTAACATAGCCTTTGATGCCGTATTCAGTTGCCTTCCTAAGAATAAAGGGGCGATAGCCAACACCTTGGACCGCCCCTATAACTCTGATAATTGATCTCATATATATTATTTGTCTGTTTCTGCCGGCTTTGCAGGAGCTGCCTGAGCAGGTGCCTTTGCGGGTGCCGGCGCAGCGCCACCCTGAGCGGCCTGTGCTGCCTTAGCAGCTGCAGCGGCTGCTGCACGCTCTTTAGCTGCCTTCATAAGTGCTTCCTGAGCTGCGATAGCTTTCTCTGAGAGCTTGAAGGTCTTTGTGATCTTCTCTTCTCCCGGTTCCTGGAAACGAAGTCCCATGGAAAGTGACTTCTTAGGACAGTTATCTACACAGCATCTGCACTGAATGCAGCTCATTGGCATGATCGACCAGGTCTTTGCTGCCTTATCTACAGTAATTGCGTGGGTTGGGCACTTAATAGAACAAAGTCCGCAAAGCACGCAAAGGTCCATATCGTTTTCAACATGTCCTCTTGTACCAACCGGATACTCTTTTTCAGCCCTTCTTGTCTTAGGCTTTGATACAAGATTATGAAGAATAGTATTCTTAAAACTTACAAGTGCCATAATTAATCTCCATTTCTTTATCTTTCAGTACAGCTGATACAAGGATCGATAGTAAGAACAAGAATCGGTACATCAGCGAGATCACATCCCTTAAGAGTCTCAACAAGACCTGAAAGGTTTGCGAATGTGGGGGTGCGGACTCTCATTCTGTCTATGAACTTTGTTCCGTTAGCCTTAACATAGTAAAGAGCTTCGCCTCTTGGCTGCTCAATTCTCATCATGTACTCGCCGTTAGGGAATCCCTTAACAGGAACATCTATATCTCCACCAGGCATCTTGTTGAGAAGCTGTTTCATGATATCAAATGCCTGGAATATCTCTTTGATACGGCACTCGGTACGAGCATAGGAATCTCCATCATTACTGATGATAGGTTCAAAATCAACATCGCCGTATGCGCAATAGCCTGTGCTACGGATGTCTCTTGCAATTCCGCTGGCACGAAGGAAAGGCCCTGCACATCCAAGCGCATCAGCCTGTTCTGCTGTAAGAATTCCGACGCCGCGAAGTCTGGTCTGAACGGCCATATCATTAAGGAATGGCTTGGAAAGAACCTTGAGCTCTTCTTCCATTCTGCAAATTCTCTGATAGAAATCCTTAAGCATCTCATCAGGTACATCTCTTCTGATACCGCCAATCTTCATTACAGAGAAGATTACACGGCCACCGGTAGACTGCTCAAACATATCGAGAGCATCTTCTCTAAGTCTCCAGCAGTCCATGTAAAGTGACTCAAATCCAAAGGCATCAGCTAAAAGACCAAGCCAAAGAAGATGTGAGTGAACTCTTGAAAGTTCTGACCAGAAGGTACGAAGATATTTAGCTCTCATAGGCACATCGATATCCATAATGTGCTCTACAGCCTCAGAATAACCAAGGCCATGGCCAAGTGAACAAATACCGCAGATACGCTCTGCAACATAAACCATTTCATTAAAATCTTTTTTTTCAACCAGCTTCTCAAGGCCTCTGTGGATGAATCCGATAGAAGGGATTGCTTCTATAACCTTCTCATCCTCCATTACAAGGTCTAAGTGAATTGGTTCCGGAAGAACCGGATGCTGGGGTCCAAATGGGATAACACTTCTTGTAGACATTTAGGTTCCTCCAATTATTTAAAAGGTGTCTCAATCGCTGTGCGATAGAGCTTACCTTCAAAGTCAATATTGATCATCTTGATCTGAACGCCGAACAGATCATGCATCTCATTCTCATAAATAAATGCACAGGGATAGATGCTTGTGATACTGGAAATCTCCTGATCCTCGGGAAGAGTGATCTTAAGCTGCTTAACCTCAAGATCCTTTCCAAAAGAATAAATAAGCTCATAAGCATCAGGAATACGTGTAGCACACTGCTGCATCAGATGATAGCCCTTGAACTTCAGCTTCTGGGATTCATCAATAATGTTTTCAGGATTAACTGTAATAAATTCTGTATTCATCAGCCATTTTCTCCTTTCACATTATTGTCAGCAGCCGGCACTGTAGCGGCCGGTGCTGCAGGTTTAGCAGCTGCTGCAGCTGCTGCAGGCTTAGGAGCTGCAGGTTTTGCAGTAGACTTAATCTTCTCTTCTGCCTGTTCTCTGAGAGCTTCCTCAGTAAGAACAGCGTCATACTGAGTTGTAGGATCATAATCAACAGCTGTCATATGAACGGCAATCTTGCTATAGTCAACAGTACAATAGCCGGCCTTCATAGACTCTTTAAGTTTCTTTCTCTTTTCCTCAAGGATGCCTACAGCCTTAACAACACCTTCAATAAGTGCCTCAGGTCTTACAGCGCATCCGGGAACATATACATCCACAGGAACAACCTTGTCAGCTCCTCCAAGAATGTTATAGCACTCCTTGAAAATACCGCCGTCACAAGCGCAGATACCGCAAGCTACAACAACCTTTGGATCAGGCATCATGTTATAGAGCTGTCTGATTACAGGTGCTGTCTGAGCATTTACGCCACCTGTAAGAAGCAGTACATCTGCATGCTTTGGGTTACCTGTATTGATAATGCCAAAACGCTCAACGTCATAAAGAGGAGTCATTGTGGCAAGAACTTCTATATCACAGCCATTACAGCTGGAGCCATCATAATGTAACACCCAAGGTGATTTAGAAATATTCATTATTCTTCCATTCCCTTCTATTACTTGTCTTATTTCAAAACATTAAGGATTAACAGGTTTGTTCCTGCGAATACTAAGATTACACTCCATGTAACAATAAGCATTGTCTTGTATTTAACACGTGGGAACAGATTATCGATAAGTGTTTCCAGGAAAAATACAACTGCACAGGCAATAACAGCCCATAAA
>JAILMY010000146.1 GCA_024692165.1 Butyrivibrio sp.
AGTTACAAGGATAAGTTTGCCTTTTTTGTTATTCTCAGCCTTTTTAAGGTATTCCTCAGTAAGCTTTGCCTTGTACTTGCCATAGTATTCAAGGTCATCCTCTACAATACCGACTTTTCCCGCAACATCTCTGATGTGCATAAGTTTTGCTTCCTGAGCAATTTCGATATCACTTTTTACAGCCATAAGTCCTCCCTAAAACTATTACAATTTCTAAAACAACAGTAACAACATTACTCAGCCTGAGAGTTTACATACTCATCAAACTGCGCCTTGGTCATAAGGACTTTCCTGGGCTTGGTGCCCTCTTCATCCCCTACGACGCCTGCTTCGCAGAGCTGATCCATGATCCTGGCCGCTCTGTTAAAACCTATCTTAAAGGCACGCTGAAGCATACCTATCGAAGCCTTCTCTTTTTCTATAATGATGTTTCCGGCCTGAACGAAGTATTCATCAAGTTCCGATCCGGAATCTCCGGAAAATCCACCGCCGGAAGAACCTGAGCTCTGCATAGTGCTTATCTGCTGCTCAATCTCTTCGCTGCTGTAGGAAGATTCAATGCCCTGGTTCCTTAGGAAATCAGT
The DNA here is from genome assembly GCA_024692165.1 of Butyrivibrio sp. GTDB lineage: Bacteria > Bacillota > Clostridia > Lachnospirales > Lachnospiraceae > Butyrivibrio. Next base: position 585 of record JAILMY010000146.1, read on the forward strand.
GACAGCCTGAACCTCTTTGTCTGAAACGAAAGCGCCCTGGACTCTGGCAGGCTTTGTGTAGCCTTGCGGGTAAAAGAGCATGTCGCCCTTTCCCAGGAGCTTCTCAGCACCGTTTATATCAAGGATTGTTCTGGAGTCAACACCTGATGAAACCGCAAAAGCAACACGGCTAGGCATATTTGCCTTGATAAGTCCGGTGATAACATCAACAGAAGGTCTCTGAGTAGCGATGATAAGATGAATTCCCGCAGCTCTTGCCAGCTGTGTAAGTCTGCAGATTGCATCCTCAACTTCGTTGGCTGAAACCATCATAAGGTCTGCCAGCTCATCAACGATAACTACAAGCTGTGGAAGAACACTCATCTCAGGATCATCGGATTCTGCAGCCAGCTTATTGTACCCCTTAAGGTCACGAACACCTGCATCGGCAAATTTCTTGTATCTGTTGGTCATCTCTGCCACAGCCCAGTTAAGAGCTGCTGCAGCCTTCTTGGGATCTGTGACAACAGGGATCATAAGATGAGGAATTCCGTTATAAACAGAAAGCTCTACAATCTTAGGATCGATCATGATCATCTGAACCTCTTCAGGCTTGGCCTTGTAGATAAGGCTCATGATGATGGTGTTGATGCAGACCGACTTACCGGAACCTGTGGCGCCGGCTATAAGAAGGTGTGGCATCTTGGCAATATCAGCAACTACGGTTTTGCCCGCAATGTCCTTACCAACAGCAAAAGCAAGCTTGGACTCAAAGTTCTTGTACTCTGCAGATTCAAACAGATCTCGAAGGGCTACTGCACTGTTCTCCTTGTTGGGAACCTCGATACCTACGGCAGCCTTCCCCGGGATCGGTGCTTCAATACGTATATCCTTGGCAGCCAGATTCATCTTGATGTCGTCTGCAAGACCAACAATCTTGCTGACCCTGACTCCTGCCTCCGGCTGAAGCTCAAACCTTGTTACAGCCGGGCCCTGACTTATATCGGTGACAGTGACGTTAACACCGAAGGTCTTAAGGGTCTCCTGAAGCTGATACGCTGTCTCCTTGAGCTGTCTTGCGGAATCAGCGTTTTTATTCTTGGTTCCCTTCTCAAGAAGATTTAAAGGAGGGAATACATATTTCTTTGGAATCTTCTTTTTGTGGGCCTCAATCTCTTTTTCCATACCGGGACTTACTGTATGGGGGCCGGGGCCTTGTGGCATGTGATTTACAGGCGTAGTCGAAGAATCTATCTTGGAAGAAGCATTTGGATTTCTGGAGATATGGTCCTGAGCATGGATCACATAATCTCCGTTCATGCCGTTTCCAAGGTCCTCAGCATGAATAGGCACGTCCGGGAGAATATCCTCATCAGCCTCTACCTTGGCTCTTGCCAGGAGTCTGTTAAGACTTGTATCTCCGCTGGCTGCGCTGAGCTGTTCCTTGGGTGCCATGGCAATGACATTGGAAGGTTTGGTCGCTGCCTTTACTGCGTTGTCCTCCGGATAGTCATCATCCTCATCATCGGAAATCTCATCGTCATAGCCCATGCCATGAATCCTTGGTGATGTTACCATGACTCTCTGTCCGTCAGGCTCAACCTCTGTTTCCATGCCTTTGTTGAGAACAATCTCGTGGATATCATCGGATATTTCATGATCCGGTATGAATATCTTCTTTTTCAGCTGCTCGAGGTCGATATCTGAATGAACAGGAGCATTATCATCACTCTTTTCATCCTCTTTATCCAAAGCAGTATCCATCATGACGCCGCTGACCTTCTTCTCCATGCGAAGGATCTTCTCATCCTCCTTCTGTTCGATGGCAAGACGCTTCTCCTCTTCGATACGGGCTCTGCGTTCCTCCATCTTCTCTCTGCGTCTCTCGGCGTACTCTCTGTAATTTGCAGCATCCTCTCTGGTGCGTTCGATAATTCTCCTGCCGCCCTTCTTAAGGCCGCCAACAAAGGAATGCTGGGTGAATACCACCATAGCAGCAATTCCGATTACCAGGATCAGAAGGATCGTTCCTACCAGAGAAAGATATTTATAGGAAAAATATGCCAGTGAACCGGCAAAGAATCCGCCTCCGTTGCGCGCTGAGCTGGATGCGGTAAATATTGATACGAGGTCATACCCTTCAGCTACCTGTGGTCTTCCTGTCAAAAGATCCGCCATAATACCTGCCAGTAAAAACAGGACAATGCCGGATACTATCTTCCTGATGGAAGCATTGGAGCCAAAGTTGGCAATTCCGATTACAACAGAAACAAGCGCAACAATAGGAGCTATGTAGGCAGTTAAGCCAAATAGCCCAAACATAATGCCACTTAATGCATCGCCGAATTTACCGCAAATGCCGAAATTGCACAGGAAAAGAAATATCGTAAGAGCTACTGCCGCTATGACAGCAATCTCACTTCTTAAGGAGTAATCGATCTCCTCATCCTGAATCTGCGCACTTCTCCTGCGAGCGTCAGGACGTGCTGCACTTTTTCTATTTGCTGGACCGGATTTTCTATTAGAAGTTCCCCTTTTGTTACTAGAAGCCATTTTTTCCCCACTAAAAACAGATTAACAAAACTCTAATCAGTATACCATTTTTGAGGGGTTTATGCTATACTAACAACTGATTTTAGAAATGCTCTAAATTACGGTATTTATTATATTCCAGCCCGTGAGAAGGCTCTAATTTAAAGGAGAAAACAATGGAATTCAAACAGGAATTAGATACAGGAAGTTTTAAGATAATCGGCAACACCGAAACTTCTTTAAAGCTCAAGGAAGTAGCTGAAAAATGCAGACTTGTTAAGACAGAGACAGGTGTTAAGGTAGAGATGGCTTACACAGGTCCTAATGCCAGCAAGTATCTTCAGTATATGGAGAAGCACAAGGAGGATCTCACCAAGTACCTTATGAATCCTGATGAAGCTGACCTTTACGAGTGGATGGAGGTTTCTCACCAGACTCCTATCACCCTTAAAAAGTATGAGAAGGAAGCCCTTATTCTCTATGTAAGATTTGATCCTGACACTCACGACATGCACACAGGAATTGCTGATGAGAACGTTACTATGAAGCTTGGTGCTCCTCTTATGGAGATCAATGTTGATCAGCTTACCCGTGACGAGTTCAAGCTTAAGATCTTCAACATGCTTCTTCTTGCTGATGAGATCTCAGTTCTTATGGGAAATGTAAATCTTCGCAAGATGGCAAACATCCAGATCGTTAAGACATACCTCAATGAGATCTATGACAAGTATCATGAGAATCTGTAATAAATAATCCGAACATAAATATAGACGTGACTGAGCCCCGCCCAGCCACGTCTTTTTTGTTATACGAGAAAATCATTTTTTATTTCTCAGTCTCTTTAGCAACAAATAACGTTCCAACTTTTTTCTTTTCTATGATGTCGTAGAGCTTCTCTGGATTCTTGCCGTTGGTGACCAGGACATCAATACCGTGGGAAGTAGCAAGTTCTGCAGCCTCAAGCTTTGTGATCATTCCACCGGTTCCTCTGTTGGACCCGGAGCCTGACGCAGCGGACTTAAGCTCATCCGTGATCTCCTCTACTCTGCTGATGAGCCTTGCTTCAGGATTTTCGTTGGGATTTCCGTCGTAGAATCCATCAATATCTGAGAAGATGATCAGCTTACATGCATTACAGAAAATTGCCACCAGGGCTGAAAGCATATCATTATCGGAAAAGAGCTTTTTGTCTGATTCAATCTCAGTGTGGCTGACAGAGTCGTTTTCATTGACGATTGGGATAATGTGATTTTCCAAAAGAGCATCGAAGGTATTCTTTAAGTTCTCGCTCCTTACAGCATCAGAGAAGTCTGCATTATCAAGAAGAATCTGCCCCACCATGCGGTTGTATTCTCCAAAGAGTTTGTCATAAAGATGCATGAGTTCTGTCTGGCCCACAGCAGCCGCAGCCTGTTTCATTCTAATCTCACTGGGCTTTTGAGGAAGTCTCATCTTGCCCGCACCAACTGCAATTGCGCCGGAAGAAACCAGCACCAGGTCATATCCAAGATTTTCAACTCCGGCCACAGCTCGGCATAAATGATCAATTGCTCGGATATCTATATTGCCGCTTTCGTTTGTAATTGTAGAAGTTCCAACCTTAACTACTATCCTTTTTTTACTGACACTCATTTTCTTTTCAATCTCTCACTTTCGCACTTTAATTCAATAAATCAAACATATATGACAGTTTAAGCCTTATTAGTGTCATTTGCAAGTATATTATTGTTTCGCCGACAGAAATTATGATTCATTATCAGAATTATGTCTCAAAATAACATTTCATAATTATTAAATTTTCGGTAATTTTATAAAAAAAAATATTTGAAACCTTGTGCATTTATAGTATGATTCTTTAAGTTGTTTACAAATTGATTTCAGGGATATTCAAGGAGAATTTTGATCAAGAGAGTTGTTATCGCAATCACTGGTCTTGTAGCTGCAGTTGCAATTTCCGCAGGAGCATTTATTAATCACGCTGATGCATCTTCTTATGAAGAGATCAAGGTTGAGCGCGTTGCAAAATATAATGGAGAATTAGCTTCCAAGGTTAGATTTGAGAAAAATTATGCAGTAATCTGTGAGCCTGTTGCATCCGGTTCTATTGACGTAGCTGTCAGGAACATCGAATATTCAGAAGGTGGTTCTACTGCTACTGTTCACCTCTATGACAAGAATGAGACAGCTGTCTATGACAAGGAGTCTCATTACGTTGCATATTGGAATATTTATATTCCTACAAATGAAACAATTAAAAATATCAACGTAACTTGGAACTAATTTTATAAAGGCTTAATAATTTTAGCACGATTCTTTGATA
>JAILMY010000170.1 GCA_024692165.1 Butyrivibrio sp.
ATAAGCTCAGCTTCTGCCTATGCTAAGCCCGCAGCTTCATATGTGATAACAGAGGGTACAACTCTTGCAAATCCTTACTGGGAGTATTCTCGTAATAAGATCGCCTGCGAGGAGTTCCTTCTTGATAAATACAGGACAGAAGGTTTCCCTGTAACAATAGTAAGACCAAGTCACACCTATGATGAGAGGAGTATCCCTCTCGGAGTTCACGGTAACAAGGGCTTTTATCAGGTTATCAAGCGTATGCAGCAGGGCAAGCCTGTGATCATTCAGGGGGATGGTTCTTCTCTGTGGGCAGTAACCTTTAACAGAGATTTTGCCATTGGCTATATAGCACTTATGGGCAACAGACATGCTATCGGTGAAGCTTTCCAGATCACAGGAGATGAGATCCTTACCTGGAATCAGATACATCAGACCATTGCTGATGCTCTTGGAGTAGAGTTTAAGCCCTACTATGTGGCTTCGGAGTTCCTGGCTCAGGCCGGAGAAGCTTATGGCTACGACTTCAGAGGAAGTCTTCTTGGCGATAAGTCCGTATCCGTTGTCTTTGATAACAGCAAGCTTAAACGCCTTGCACCAACCATGACCACTAATATTCCGTTCCACAAGGGCGTAAGAATCGCCCTGGATTATGTTCTTTCTCATGAGGACAGATATGAAGAGGATTCGGAGTTTGACGAGTTCTGCGACAAAGTGATAGAGGCCTGCGAAAAGGCCAAGGCTGAAGTGATTTCAGGAAGGAGATAATGATGGAAAACTTTACATTTTATTCACCGACATTTTTTGCATTCGGAAAAGATACTGAGAACGACGCGGGAAAATACGTTAAGCGTTTTGGTGGCAGTAAGGTGCTTATTCACTACGGTGGAGGAAGTGTAGAAAGATCAGGACTTCTTGACAGGGTAAAAAAATCTCTCTATGGCGTTGGTATTCCTTATGTTACCCTCGGTGGTGTAAAACCTAATCCAAGAAGTGGTCTTGTTTACGAAGGAATTGAACTTTGCAAAAAGGAAAATATAGATTTTGTGCTGGCTGTAGGCGGCGGATCAGTTATTGATTCTTCAAAAGCTATCGCAGCAGGTACTGTTTACGATGGAGACTTCTGGGATTTCTACAGCGGAAAGCGCATAGAGGAAGCTCTGCCTGTAGGAACAATCCTTACCATCGCGGCAGCAGGCAGTGAGGGAAGTCCTGATTCTGTTATCACCAAGGAAGAGGGGATGTTCAAAAGAGGAGCATCAGGAGATGCCATCAGACCTAAATTCTCTATCCTTAATCCTGCACTTACACAGACTTTGCCACCTTTCCAGACGGCAGCAGGAATAACAGATATCATGGCTCATCTTCACGAGAGATATCTTACAAACTCCAAGGATGTTGAGGTAACTGACAGGCTGATTGAAGGTCTTTTGCTCACTATGATCCATGAAGGACCCAGAGTAATTGAGGATCCAAACAACTATGAAGCAAGAGCAAACATCATGTGGGCAGGAATGATGGCTCACAATAATTCCTGCGGTGTCGGAAGAAGTCAGGATTGGAACAGTCATAACATTGAGCATGAACTTTCAGCTCTCTATGACTGCGCTCATGGTGCTGGTCTTGCAGTTACAATGCCTGCAGTATTTAAGTATGTGTATAAGCATGATGTTATGCGCTTTGCAAAGCTGGCAGTTCGCGTTTGGGGATGCCAGATGGATTTTGATAATCCGGAGAGAACAGCTCTTGAGGGAATTGCGCACCTTGAGAACTTCCTTAAGGGTATCGGAATGCCTCTTAATTTTGCAGAGCTTGGAGCGAAAGAAGAGGATATTCCGAAGCTGGTAGAGGCTCTTTGCTACGGCGATGGCAGAGACGGAAGTATCTACGGTTTTGTAAAGCTTGATACTGAGGACTGCGCAAAGATTTATAAGATGATGGTGTGATGTCAGTTGAGCAAAAAAGTGATTCAATGACAGCAATGCCATAAACGTTTCATATCATTTTCGAAGAGTTATGGAGGAAAAAATGGGGCATTTTAACAATTTCAAGCTGACAGTATACTGTGTTGCTCAGATTCTGGAGAGAATGGACCTTGAGACCCTTAAAAAGCAGTACGAATTTATCGAGAAGTATGTTGGGCTTGATAAGGTTTACCTTGAACCATACAGAGATGGCCACTGGGTAGATAAGGACAAAATGAAAGGCTTCATCGACTTTTTCCGGAGCCAAAACGTTGAGGTGGCCGGAGGCTTTACCACTGTAGTTCCTGATATTGATGAAGAGGACCGAAAGAGACAAAGGCTCTTTGGCACCTTCTGTTATTCAAATACCAAGATGAGAGACTACATCAAAAAGGTCTCCGAGTACTGTGCTGAGCAGTTTGATGAGGTTATTCTGGACGACTTTTATTTCACAAACTGTACCTGTGAGGATTGTCTTAAGAAAAAGGGTGACAAAACCTGGGTTGAATACAGGAAAGAACTGATGAAGGACGTTTCCGAGAACCTGGTGGTGGGTCCTGCAAGGAAGGTCAATCCGAATGTTAAGATGATCATCAAGTTCCCTAACTGGAGAGAGTCCTATCATGCCACCGGCTATAGACCTGACGTGGAAAAAGACATTTTTGACATGGTCTACACAGGAACAGAAACAAGAGCCAGCGCCTACCAGGATCAGCATCTCCCAACATACCTTAGTTACAGCCTGGTAAGATGGATGGATGAAGCCTCCGACGGCAGAAATCATGGCACCTGGTTTGACACTTATCAGTGCTGGCCTGTGGACGACTACCTGGAGCAGGGCTATTTATCAGCCTTTGCAAAGCCTGAGGAGATCACTCTTTTCCAATGGACAGATCTTTTTGAAAACAAGCTGGTAACCCCGCTTGGACTTCAGCTTTCAAGAATAGACAGAATGCTTGATAAGGCAGGAAAGCCCGTTGGAATTCCTGCATACATCCCATATGCTTCTGAGGGGGAAAACCATGTGGAGGACTTCCTTGGAATGCAGGGCTTTGCACTTAATCCAACACCGATTTTCCCTATTGAAGGAAGCGTTCTTCTGACAGCAAGCTCTCTGTGTGATAAGGAGATATTTCCTAAGCTCAAGGCATTTCTTGTAAGCGGAGGAAAGGCCTTTGTGACACCGGGATTTATGGCAGGTGCGGAGGAGAAGGAATGGAAGGATCTTAGCAGTGCTTACCTCACGGGAAGGAAGTTTAATGTCACAAGGTATTACAAGACCGATGATCCTGCCGGATACCTGGAGGACAATGCACCGGTTCTTTTTGCGGATATTCAGCATGCCAACAATATGTCATGGTCCCTCTTAAACGGCGGCGCCGGGGAGTATCATGGGACGCTTTTCCTGAAGGATACCTATGGAAAAGGACAGATGTATCTTTTGAACGTCCCTGAGAATCCTTCGGACCTTTCAAGGATCCCTGAGTGGGCAATGGATGCGGTAAAGCCTGTCTTTAACTACGGCGGCGTTTATGTTTCTGCAAAAAACGTGTCTGTGTTCCACTATGACAACGACACATTTATCCTCTACGCCCACGTTACAGGCAAGGCACATCCTGCTCATGCAACGATCCATATTCAGGAAGAAAATGCGAAACTTACACAGTACTTTGCACGCTTTAGTCCTGACGGGGAAAAAGAGCTGGAGCTTGAGAAAAAAGAAGTGTTCCATGACTTTAGGAAAAAGACAGAACTTACCTGCGATGTGATTCTAAGCCCCGGTGAGTTCTATGAATACAAAATTATCCGTGGATAAAATGTGTTTCTATCATAAGATTAAAGAATACCGAATATTTGAATTTGGAGGACCATAAATGAAAATGCTCTGGCGACTTAGCCGGGAGGCCATACGCTACAGGTCGTTGTATGTAATTGCAATTATGTCGACACTGCTACTTACGGCTGTTAACCTGGCGGCACCAAAGGTGCTCTCGTCCATGACCGGTATTGTTGAGAGAGGGGTGGATGAGGAAGGAATCCGCAGGATAGGCATCATGACCGTTATTTTAGTGTGCCTTTATCTGTCGAGGGTTCTTTTCAGATTCCTGAGTAATTATCTGGCTCACAAGGCTGCGTGGTATCTCGTTGGAGATATGAGGACAAAGATTTATGACAAGCTGGAAAGGATGCACCTAGGCTACTTTCACGACAAGCAGACCGGCGATCTCATGAGCCGCGTGGTGAATGATACCAGGGATTTCGAGCTTTTATATGCCCATATTATTCCGGAGACCATAACCAATGTTGTAACCTTTGCAGGGGTGCTGATTGTTCTGATGACAATAAACTTCAGGCTGGCACTTCTTACTTGTATGCCTATACCGCTGATACTTTTATCCGGCGTCATTTTTTCCAAGAAGGTAAGACCGTTCTTCAGAGCTTCCCAGAAAAAAATGGGTGAGCTTAACGGAAAGCTTCAGGACAACCTGTCGGGAATTCAGGAGATTCAGTCCTTTGGAAGGGAAGAGTATGAGGCTGAAAGAGTGGATGAGCAGAATTTTGCCCATATAAGAGCTATGCTTCAGGCCCTTAAGCTCAGCGGAATTTTCCATCCTTCGGTGGAATTTATTTCATCTCTTGGAAACATTATTGTTGTGGGCTTTGGCGGATACCTTGCCTACAGGAACTCCATCAGCGTTGAGGATATCGTGGCATTCCTTTTGTATCTCAGTCTTTTTTACGGGCCTGTGACAGGCATGGCTAATCTCCTTGAGAATATGCAGCAGTCCATGGCAGGGGCTGAGCGTGTTCTGGCAATTCTTGATACTCCCTGTGAAATTCAGGATAAGGCCGGAGCCGGAGAACTTAAGGATGTCCGTGGCGATATAAGATTTGAGAATGTGAGCTTTTCCTACGGGGATAATATCCCTGTGTTAAAAGAGGTATCCTTCCACTGCGAACCCGGTAAGATGCTGGCACTGGTGGGACCTACGGGAGTTGGAAAGACCACACTTACGCAGCTTATTTCCAGATTTTATGAGCCTACGTCCGGACATATACTTATCGATGGAAAAGATATTGCGAATGTAACGCTGGAGAGCCTTCGAAGAAATATCTCTCCGGTGCTGCAGGACACTTTTTTGTTTAATGGCACAATAGCTGAAAATATAGGTTATGCTGTACCTGAGGCCTCAATGGAGGATATAATGGAAGCAGCAAAGGCAGCAGATATTCACGACAGCATCATGGCAATGCCAAAGGGATATGATACCCAGGTGGGAGAAAGAGGACTTCGCCTCTCTGGAGGACAGAAGCAGAGAGTTGCCATTGCAAGGGCAATCCTCAGACACTCACCCATTATTATCCTGGACGAGGCAACGGCTTCTGTGGATGTGGAAACCGAGAGACAGATTCAGCAGTCAATCAGCAGGATCGCGGGCAATCACACGATCATAGCCATTGCCCACAGACTCTCTACCATACGAGGAGCTGACAAGATACTTGTCATAGAGGATGGCCGCATCACAGAGGAAGGCACCCATGAGGAGCTGGTGGCTCTCGGCGGCAGCTATGCAAGGATGAACAGAATTCAAAGCACGAGTATCAGTGCTTGATCATATAATCGTTGATAATTGGCAAATCGATGATTTACAAAAGGAAGGAGATTTCTTATGGCAATTGATTTAACAAAGATGCCGAAGCTTGGGTTCGGACTTATGAGGCTTCCGGAAAAAGATGGAGCCATCGATCACGAGCAGGTATGCAGAATGGTTGATAAGTATATGAAAGCGGGGCTCAACTATTTTGACACAGCCTATGTATATCATGGTGGAAAGTCAGAGGTTGAGGCAAGAGAGGCTGTTGTAAAGCGCTATGACAGAGACAGCTTCTATCTTGCAACCAAGCTTCCTGCATGGGAGATTAAGAAGCCTGAGGATGTGGAGCGTGTATTTAATGAACAGCTTGAGAGAGCCGGCGTAGACTATTTTGACTTCTATCTTCTTCATGCAATTGAGGAGGGCAATAACTATGATACGTACGTGAAGTACAACTGCTTTGACTGGTGCATGAAGCGCAAGGAAGAGGGAAAGATCAAACACTTTGGATTCTCTTTCCACGGAAGTCCTGAGCTTTTGGAAAAAATCCTTGATGAGCACCCTGAGGTGGAGTTTGTTCAGATTCAGCTAAACTACCTTGATATGAATCATCCTGTAGTCAGATCACAGAAGCTCTATGATATCCTCAGCAGCAGAAATATTCCTATTATAGTTATGGAGCCTGTAAAGGGCGGAACACTGGCCGGAGTAACACCGGATATCGAGGCTAAGTTTAAGGCTGTTCGTCCGGATAAGTCAGTTGCTTCCTGGGCTCTTAGATTTGTTGGTTCATTGCCAGGAGTTATGACAATCCTTTCCGGCATGTCTACTGAGGAACAGATGGATGACAACCTTGATACTTTCGTTGGATTTGAGCCATTGTCAGACGCTGAGAAAGCTGTAGTTGATGAGGCTACAGAAGCCATTCTTTCAATTCCTCAGATCGGATGTACTTCATGTAAATACTGCTGCGACGGATGCCCACAACATATCAGCATTCCTGATGTATTCAGATCTCTCAACGCACTTCGTCGTAACCCTGAAGATCTGCGCGCCAGAAATTCCTATGCTGCACTTATAAAGGATCACGGCAAGGCATCAGATTGTATCGCCTGCGGACAGTGCGAGGGTGTTTGCCCGCAGCATCTGCCAATCATTGAGCTGTTAGTAGAGGCATCAGAGGTGCTTGATAAATAATAAGCTGGTAACTTAAGCGAAAGGGCCGCGTTTTGATGGATTACAGTAGATACGAAACATATGAATTTGACAACAGAAGCGCCATCAACGTGACTACAGGTTACAGGGAGCGCAGTTATCAGATGCACTGGCATTCTTACGGAGAGATAATTCTGGTTGGCCCCGGAAAGACTAACATTTTCAGGGTCAATCAGAATACTTATCATCTGGTAGAAGGTGACTTTGTCATTGCATGGCCAATGGAGATGCATGCAATAATCGATGCAGACAGAAAAGACTCTCTGGTAATCCAGTTCAGCAACGGCTTCGTGAATTCTCTTTTTGACCTGCAAAGGATCATGCACTTTTACAGAAACCTGCATGTTATCTGCATTAACAATCATCCGGAGTTGGTAAAGAAGCTGACAGAGATAACTGATAAGATGAAAAATATTTTTTTCTCCAATCAGTCTAATCGTGAGCTTATGTGTTGCATGCTCCTTATGGATTTCATGCTGGTTCTGGACGAGCACAGGGAAGAATTTGATCCGGAGCTTAGCACCGAAGAGCACAAGCCCTATGAGGATGATGTGATCCGCCGAATGATGCAGGTTACTGATTACATCAAGAACAATCTCACGGCAGATGATCTGTCTCAGGGGGCTATGGCCCAGATGGCAGGGATCAGCCGTGACTATTTTTCCAGAATCTTCAAAAATGTCACCGGTATGAATTACAACAAGTGGCTCAATATGATCAGGCTTGAAAAGGCCACGGAGCTGCTTTCGCACAAGAATATGTCTATGACGGAAGTCGCGATGTTATCCGGCTTCCAGAGCATTCCAAGCTTCAACCGTGTGTTCCACGAGGAAAAAGGAATGCCTCCGGGAGAGTACAGAACCCTCTTTGTGGATGACATGAAGGGGAAGTGATATAGGACGGCCTGAGAATATGCGGTCGCCCTGGCGCGACAGCCCACTGCCCATGGGTCCCACTGCTCGCGCCGAACAGGGCTCGGGACTAGATGGTAAACAAGGAAAATTGGACTTTTATCCTCATCCGGAACTATCTGACCTTGTTATTAACCATTAGCAACGGAGAATCAAGCATTTTTCAAATATATGGGCTTTACTCGCATTTACCCATGAAATAAAAACTTCTTTAAAGCTTTGTTATCGCGGTTTTACAAATATACAGAGGTTTCTTACATTTACCCATACAAAAAATTGACTTCAGAGCCATTATCTTCATGTTTTTACAAATATAAAGAGATATCTTCGATTTACCCATACAAAAATAATGCAATCAAGTTGCACTCTAGCCAATTCTTTACAAATATATGAAAATTCTTTGGTTTACCCATACAAAATAACGCAATTTAGTTGTGTTCCAGCTAATTCTTTACAAATATATGGACATATCTACGATTTACCCATACAAAATCATACAATCAAATTGCGCTCTGGCCAATTCTCTATAAAAATCGGGATATTTCTTGGGATGATCTCTGAAAATTCTTCAATAGAATAAGCGTGGAAGGTGCCTCTTTTTTCTTGATGATCTTAGAGCCCCGTTTGGCGCGAGAGGGCGGGTCCTATGGGGTGCCTAGCCGTCGCGCCAGGGCGAATGGTAGTAGTAATCCTAAATTGTTAGCCAAAATAAATAGCGAATGGACTTCATTTATTTTGCCTTCAATACATATCCCTGCAGCTGAAGCTCTTTACCGGAATCGGTGGTGAGTTCTTCCAGGCCCTGGGTGATGATTTCGTACTCGTCTGAGAACTTATGAAGGAGCTTAGTGCTGCCTTCGTTGCGAATATCAGCCTCGTAGAAGAAGGCTTCCTTGCCAAAACTGTTTTTAGCGATGTCGAGAAGTTCTTTCAGGGCCGCATAGGCGTAGCCCTTGCGCTGGTTAGCCTCAGTGATCCACACACCAACCTCCGGGCAGTCTCTGGAGAGACCGTGGAGTTCTACGCTGCCGGCAAAAGAGTCATCGTCGTCCAAAATGGAGTAAACAAGAGTCTCATTTTTCTCCATCTCATCTAGGAAATCCTGTAGCAGAGCTCTTGCGTCATCCATGCTTTCAAAAGGATCCGGCCACTGATACTTGGTGATTTCCCCATTCATTTCCTCAAAGTAATCCTTAAGATATTTCATATCAAATTTTTCTATACGCATATAAATTCCTCCAAACAATCCTTTTTTAATTATATATTACGACTCAAGTTTACACTCTGATCACAGATAAGATTATAGTTTTAATACTGGTCACAGTTACAGCATAGCCTCTTCATAATCTTTTGATTTCAGCACTGTGCACTTGTCCCCAAACACTTCGCTGCAGATCCTAAGTTCCAGATCCTGTCTGTGCTGTAGATGCCTGATCAGACCATCAGCTCCCGATACGCCATATTTCTTTGCATAGGGCGATTCATCAAAATAACTGATCATCATTGGGAACCAGAGCTCGTTGCCCTTGTCATCGGAGCGCTCTTTTCGGATGACATCAATGTTTGCCGCAATATCATCTGCCTTAAGATAGAAGATATGCAGGTCTTTTCCTGTAAGAGCTTCTTTTGCCTCCTTATAAAAATCCAGGATTTCATCATCCGACATGGTTCTGTAAAGGATCATGTCCTCCACGGTATTCTGCAGGAGAGAGCATTCAAAAATCATTTTATCTGTGCTAAATCTGCGATATCTGCCAAGAACAATCTCGCGAAACTCATCCAAAGATTTTCGGCCGTTATAAATCTCGTACTGCTCAAGATCCTTGTGAAATCCCGGAACATCAGTAATGATCTGAGTATAGCAGATGATCATCTTTCCGTATTCTTCAAAACTTTTTTCCTCGATCATGGACTTTATGGAACTGTACTTCTCCAGGATTTCGTTGTACTTAGCCTTGTCCACATAGGCGCACCAGGCCAGCTCCACCGGGGAGTAATCGCCCTCACAGACAGCCTTGTGATCGGCATATTTTTCTGATAATTTATGTACCAGGGTGCTCTTGCCGCTTCCCTGTAATCCTTCAACAAAATAGTTCATATTATTTAAGTCCCTCCTCTGTTAATGTGTAGACCCTCGTGCAAACCTCGTCGATGTACTTTCTGTCATGGGAGATGCTGATAACTGCTCCGGGGAAGGAGGCAATCATCTTCCTGATGACGGGCCCTGACAGTGGTGAAAAGTTTCTGGTGGGCTCATCCAGAATAAGCACATTGGCATCCGATAAACTCATTTTCAATAGCAGCACCTTGGCTTTCTGCCCGCCGGACAGTTCTCTGATTGGATGATCCATCTCATCTGCAGTGTATTTAAGGGAACCCAGGTATGTTCTGATCCTGGTCCTCACCCATTTATCACCGGTATCATCAAGAAACTCCACGGGAGTTGCATCCATGTCCAAAAGCTCTTCGTAGTTCTGAGGCATGTACTGGGCCCGTAAATCCTTTCGTTCCAGAAGCTCCTGTGCCATACGCTTTAGAAGCGTGGTCTTTCCGACGCCGTTGGTTCCCACGATGCAGATTTTTTCCGGTCCGCGAACTCTCATGAATATATCCCGTGCCAGAACCTTGCTATCATCAGGAGTCCTTAGCTCATCCAGAGAATACTCGATAACCGTCTTACCTGCCGGCATTCTGGCGTCATCGTTTCCAAGCTTAAAGAAAATAGCTTCCTCCTGCTCGGGCATTTCGGTCATGTTCTCGTCCTCTTTTTCAAAGCGCTTTCCCATGGCCTTTACGGCGTGCATCTTATCCTTAAGATTTTTGCCCACGCCGGGAGCCTGCCTCGACACACTACCAAGAGCATGCTCAACGCTGTTATAAACTCTGGCATACCTTTCATCACGAAGTTTCTTTTCTTTACGATCATTCAGTGCCTGCTGTTCCTGCCTCTCGAAATTCGCAGTCCTATGCTCAATATAGCTTTTGTAGTTATCCTTCACGATGGTGTATCTGCTCTTGGTTTTCCGCATGATCTGCTCGATATGGATGATCACGTTGGCGGTATTCTCAATGAGCGTCTCGTCATGAGATATGAAAAGAACTATATGCTTCCAACCATTTATAAGCTCTTCAAGTAGTTCCAGGGTGCTGATATCAATATCATTTGAGGGCTCATCAAGCAAAAGAACTGTCGGCTTATCCATCAGCATTCTCATGAGCTGGGCTTTTACCTTCTCGCCACCGGACAGGCTCTCCATAAGCTGATCGCTGTAAAAGAAATCCGGCTCCACCTTGAATTTCATGGCCATCTCCGAGAGCTCTTTTGGCAATTTGTCAAAAAAGAGCTGAGACTCCGAAAAATACTCATATAGAGTCTTGAATTTATCGGCCGCCGGAAACTCCTGAGGAAGATATCCCAATACCTCATTTCCTGTAACCCTTTCTCCGGTGCATTCCGCGTACTCATCAGCAAGCTCAGGATCATAGATCCACTTCATGAGAGTGGACTTTCCGTTGCCCTCTTCGCCGATGATCACGGCTTTATCCCCATCATTTAATACCATATTGAATTTCTCAAGAATAACCCTAAGGTCCTTTTTGTGTGTAATAGTCAGGTCTTTTATCTGTAGCATTTCGGCCTTCCTCCTTTGATGCAAATGCTGCCGCGAACTTTTTTGACAACAAAAAATGAGCCTTCTTTGCATACGCAAATAGACTCACACAAATAGACCTACTATATATGTATAGCAATAGGTGATAATGCATGATAATCCAGATTAAGCGTACACAAATCAGCTGCCGTTAGCAGCATGGTAATTCCTAATAGTGTTCACTCAAGCTAAATTATCTAATAATCATTCCTTCACCTACGCGTGGTTAAGCGCTCTTTCTTTTTGATAAATAAAATGCTAACACTAAAATAATATGTTCGCAATAATTTTTTTAAAGTATTTTAATAAATAGGGAAACCCGGGAACTGAGATTGGTTTCGTTTACAGTTTTTTTATATTTAGACCACAGAATGGAAACATTAAAGGCGTATCATAATAAACATCTTCATAAAACATGGGGGTGCTAATAAATGGGAAGATTAGAAGCAGAAATTGCTGAGTACGTAGGCAACTACACCAGACATCATGGCTATCCTCCAACTGTTGAAGAACTCATCAGTGTATTTGGTATGATAACCATATTCTGCACGATGCTTTACGTACTTAACCTTTACCGAATTGGTATGATAAGGAACAGCTTGTTCTTCGGAACCGGCGATCTTATCCTTATTCCGGTGAAGAGTAACGACAACTAAATATCGAAAATTAACCGGTCTTAATTGCCAACGCAACAAAGGCCGGTTTTTTGTGATATAGACACAGAATCTTCACAAAATAATGTTCAAATAAATATATAACGCTGTATTGGAGGGAGTACAAATATGGAAGAATTTTATATTGATAGTGATGGAACCAGGCTGCATGCTAAACTTGATCGCCCGGAAGGTGTTACCGGAAAAGGACCACTGTGTATTCTTGTTCATGGATTTACAGGGCACATGGAGGAAGATCATATCGTGGCTGCTCAGAAGGCTATGAATGAAGCAGGGATTTCGGTTCTGAGAGTTGAAATGTATGGTCACGGCCAGAGCGACGGAGAGTTCAAGAACCACACACTGTATAAATGGGTTACAAATGCGCTTTCAGTTGTAGCGTATGCCAAGACACTGGATTTTGTCACGGATCTTTATATGTGCGGACATTCTCAGGGAGGCCTTCTTACAATGCTCATCGGCGGAATGTGTCCGGATGATTTCAAGGCGATCATTCCACTTTCACCGGCATGGATGATTCCTGAAACAGCCAGAGACGGAAGTATTTTAGGAGTGAACTTTGATCCACAGCACATCCCTGAAAAGCTGTGCTTTGATGACCGTGAACTGTCAGGAGACTATGTACGTGTTGCTCAGACCATTCATGTGGAGGACGAGATAGCAAGGTACAATGGTCCTGTTCTCATTATCCATGGCGATGATGATGAAGCTGTTCCATACAGCTACGGCGTAAAGGCTTCACAAATGTACAAGAATGCCAAACTTGTAACCATTCACGGTGATGATCACTGCTACACAAGACATCTGGACGAGGTTTCAAAGGCAATCAAGGAATTTTGGAACTGATATTCTAATATTCCAAGGTCGAAAATTGAACACCCCAATGTCAAAAAATGATAACTCAGACGGGTTGTATATTGTATTTTTGAGTTATAGAATCAGATTATGTCCAGAGCATATTTATGCTCTGGCATTATAATCTGCATATTAATGCGTGGGGTGAATTATGAAAAAAAATACCAAAGGATGGCGTTATCCAAGAACCAGGCTTCAGTGGCTGTGGGATAACATGGAGGGCTGCAGACTTCTTTATGTCTGCGCAATGATAGGCACAGTTGTCTACAATATGTTGCAGCTGACAGTGCCTTTTTTTTCTGGGAAAATTGTGGATAGATTCCTTACCGGAGAGGATGCTCGTCAGAATCTTGCCGAGCACACAGACCAGTTTTACATGCTTCTGGCTCTGATGGTTGGCCTTACGATCTTCAGATGTGCCATAGTTTATTGGGATTGTATGGCATACGAAAGAGTATCACAGCACGTTCTTTTCAGAGTCCGTAATTTCCTCTATGACAAAATTCAGAGGCAGGACATGAAGTTCTACGGAACTTATCGTACAGGTGACCTTATGACCAGAGTTACCGGCGATCTTGATGCGGTAAGGCACATGGTTGCCTGGGTTGTGAGAATGGTTATGGAGGCAATAGCCCTGGTTTCGGCTACTGCGATCTATTTTATTCTTATGAACTGGCAGCTGGCATTTTGCCTTTTGATCGTAGCGCCGCTTATTTTCTTCATAATCTATGTGTTTAAGCTTCTGGTTGCACCTATGCACGCCCTTCTTCGTGAGAAGCTCGCATATATGAACACCGTTGCCCAGGAGAACATAGCAGGAAACAGGGTAGTTAAGGCTTTTGCAAGGGAAGATTATGAGATTGAGAAATTCGATGACTGCAACTGCGACTACCGTGATACCAATAAAAAGACTGCCAAGGTATGGCTAAGGTTCTATCCGTTTGTGGAAACTCTTGCCAACCTTCTTTCAGTTATACTGCTCCTTGCCGGAGGTCTTTTCCTCATCGGCGGTAAGATGACAATGGGTGAGTACGTGGCATTCTCAGGCCTCATCTGGGCTATTGCAAACCCTATGAGACAGCTGGGTAACGTCATGAACGAGTTCCAGAGATTCTCAGCTGCTTCTGCCAAGGTTATGGAGATCTACTACTCACAGCCTGAAATTGTTGATGCTCCTGATGCGGTGGACAAGCCTGACAGATTTAAGGGCGAAGTTGAATTTAAGAATGTATCCTTCCGCTATGCTGATGCCAAGCTCCCTGTTATCGAGCACATTTCTTTTACCGCAAAGCCGGGACAGACTATCGCTATCATGGGAGAGACCGGATGCGGAAAAACATCACTTATTCACCTTATTCCCAGGTTC
This sequence comes from Butyrivibrio sp., assembly GCA_024692165.1. GTDB lineage: Bacteria > Bacillota > Clostridia > Lachnospirales > Lachnospiraceae > Butyrivibrio. The sequence goes on from JAILMY010000170.1 coordinate 14,214, forward strand.
TATGAGCCTGTTGAGGGTGAGATTCTGATTGACGGTATAAATGTTAACAAACTAAAACTCAGTCAGCTTCGTAAGAATATCGGTCTTGCCACACAGGATGTGCTTCTGTATTCAGATACAATCGATGGCAATATTGCTTACGGTGACGGCAATATCAGTAAGGAAGAAGTTGTGCGTTTTGCCAAGTATTCCGCAGCTTCAGACTTTATCGCCAAGATGCCTGAAGGCTATGAAACTATTGTCGGAGAAAGAGGTGTAGGCCTATCCGGCGGACAGAAGCAGAGAATTTCTCTTGCCAGAGCCCTTGCTGTAAGACCTTCTATCCTTATTCTCGACGACACAACCTCCGCTGTTGACCTTGAAACGGAAAAAGAGATTCAGGAGAGCCTGAGGCACCTGGATTTCCCGTGCACCAAGATCATCATTGCTCAGCGTATTTCGACAACCAAGGATGCTGATCAGATTCTTATCATGCAGCATGGCGAGATCACAGAGCGCGGAACCCACGAGGAGCTTATAAAGCTTGGCGGATACTACGCAGAGCTTGTTAAACTCCAGGCCGGTGCCTGAAGGAAAGGAGGTTGAATAAGAGATGGCTAGAAGAAATACTTATAAAGAAGACGAAATTCTCGAAGAGCCCTTTGACATAAGACACCTTCTTAGGGCCTGGGTATATATTAAAAAACACGCAGGAAAGATGGTCCTTGCACTGATCCTTTCTGCTCTTGGCGGAGCTGCGGCTTTGGTGAGTCCTATCATAGTCCAGAGGGCTTTGGATATTGCCATACCAAACGGCGACGAGCACATGCTGTACAGACTGGTGGTTTATGCATGCTGCTTTTACATTGTAAGCGTTGTATTTACCACTATTCGCTCACACATAATGGTTAATGTCAGCCAGAATATCATTTACCAGATTAGAAGTGATCTGTTTAAGCACTTGCAGAAGCTTCCTTTCCAGTACTATGATGACAGACCTCAGGGGAAAATTCTGGTTCGTGTAGTAAACTATGTTAACTCCGTTTCAGATATGCTCAGTAACGGTCTTATTAACGTGATCCTTGAGATCATAAACCTTATATTTATCGTTGCTTTCATGTTTGCAGTGGATGTGAGCCTGAGCCTTGTAGTACTTGCTGGCGTTCCCTTCCTTATGATCTTCATGTTCTGGATAAAGAACAAGCAAAGAAAGGCATGGCAGGCTGTTTCCAACAAGAACTCAAATCTCAATGCTTACCTTCAGGAGAACATTGTAGGAGCGAGGATAACACAGATCTTTGCGAGAGAAGATGAGAACGCGCAGATTTTCGAAAAGCTTTCCGGTGACTGCAGAAAGACCTGGATGACAGCGGTTCTTTATTCAAACCTTGTATGGCCCGGAATCGACACGATTTCCGTATTGGTTCGTGCAGCGATATTCCTCTTTGGTCTGGTTGTCTTTTCCCAGGGACACGAAACTCTTGGTACCATCGTTGCCATTTCCAGCTATGCTTCAAGGTTCTGGCAGCCTATCATGAACCTTGGCAATATCTTTAACGGCTTTATCAACAACATGGCTTATCTAGAGAGAATTTTTGAGACCATGGACGAGCCTGTGACCGTAGATGATGAGCCCGATGCCGTTGAACTTAAGAAGGTGGTGGGTGAGGTTACCTTTGACCACGTATCTTTCTCTTACGAGAAGGGAAAAGAGATTTTGCATGATGTATCCTTCAGCGTTAAGCCCGGTGAGAGCGTTGCTCTGGTTGGACCTACAGGAGCCGGAAAGAGTACCATCGTAAGCCTTATCTCAAGATTCTACAATCTGGACAGCGGACGAATTCTTATCGATGGTCAGGATATTTCAAAGGTCACCCTGAAGTCACTTCGTTCCCAGATGGGAATCATGCTTCAGGACAGCTTTATTTTCTCTGGAACCATTGAAGATAACATCAGATACGGCAAACTTGATGCTACAGAAACAGAGATCAGAAGAGCCAGCAAGACTGTCTGTGCCCATAACTTTATCAAGGGCATGCACGACGGATATCGAACCGAGGTAAAAGAGAGAGGCGCTCTCCTTTCACAGGGACAGAAGCAGCTTATATCCTTTGCGAGAACGCTTTTGTCTGACCCGGCTATTCTGGTGCTGGATGAAGCTACCTCCAGTATCGATGTTCAGACGGAAAAAGCGCTTCAGCAGGGTCTTGATGCAATGCTCTCAGGAAGAACAAGCTTTATCATAGCTCACAGGCTCTCAACCATCACAAAGTGCGATAAGATCATGTATATCAACGATGGTGGTATTACAGAGTGCGGAAGCCATGAGGAACTTATGGCTAAAAAGGGTGATTATTACCATCTTTACACAGCTCAGGTTGAAGGCTTGGAAGTTGGCTAAATATTGACAAAAATATAATTATATGATAAAAATTTGAGGCGGAAACGGAATGCGTGGAAATTCAGTTCCCGTCTCATTTTTTGGGCATGAAATTATGTTACAAATATAACAATAATTTACAATTTGTTCATATTTAAAATAGATATTTTTAATTTTTTTTTAATAGAGTAGACATATGAAAATATATGATATACCGCAGGGAAAAAAAATAACCATAAACATGGTTTATAACAAGACAAACTACACTGTTGAAGCTACGGTTATCACACGTTATGGTGATGGAGTTTTGATAACACCTTTATTTTGTGGAGGGGAGCTGATCGACATTTGCAATAGCGCGAATTTTGAGTTTGTTGAAGCTTCTACAGACACGCATCACCTGTTCCAGGCTGATAATATCAGCAGAGTTGATTTTTCCGGCACGGATTTCCATGTAATTCATGGCCGCGAGATCATAATCGCTGAAAATCAGAGGAAGGCAGCGCGCTACAAGGTTCAGATCATGGGAAATGCTGTGATCAACAGAACCGAGCCACTCAGTGTCGTGGTTCACGACATTTCAATGCGTGGTTTTGCACTTATGATTGGAAAGAATTCCAGCTGCAAGGTTGGCGACAGGGTTAAGGTTGATTTTTACAAGGACGCAAAGAGCCAGAAGCTTGAACTCCATGGCATTGTTGTAAGACGCTTTAAGATCGGAACCTACGAAGCAATCGGCTGTGAGACTGAGAATATTACTCCTAACGTGCTTGGCTTTATCATGGATAAAAAGACTGAGGATGAGAAAAAGAAAGAGGCAGTAGCTGCTGTTAAAACTGATAAGAACATAGTCTGGGCTGTTTGAAATTAAACCCTTGAATAAAAAATATCACGAAAGGCTTTGCATTTCCCAGGTGGGATTTGCTCAGCCTTTTTTGTTTTATTATCTTAATTTAATCTTAACAAATTTTGTAAATTTGAGATGGTATGATATTATTAAACATGATTGCTAAGAATTGCATATAAAATAAGTAAAGACATAATTAAGCGAGGAGCATAAATATGTGTGGAATAGTAGGTTATATAGGTCATAAGCAGGCAGGACCGATATTGTTGGACGGACTGTCAAAGCTTGAATACAGAGGATATGATTCAGCAGGTCTTGCTATAAGAGATGGATCAGAGGATACCGTAATGGTAAAGTCTGTGGGCAAACTGGTTAATCTGTCTAACATGACCAATAATGGTAAGGCCATTGCCGGAAGTTGCGGAATCGGTCATACAAGATGGGCAACTCACGGAGCACCAACTGTAATTAATGCGCATCCTCATGTCAGCGGCAGTTATGACACAGGCCACGGCAAAGTAGATTCTGAGGTTGTGGGTGTACATAACGGAATCATCGAGAACTTTCAGGAGATGAAGGCTAAGCTCATTCGCAAGGGCTATTCTTTCTATTCAGATACAGATACTGAGGTTCTTATTAAGCTGGTTGATTATTACTACAATAAATATAAAATGGGACCAATTGATGCCATTGCCAAGACTCTGGTGAGAGTACGTGGCTCTTTTGCCCTGGAAGTAATGTTTAAAGATCATCCGGATGAGATCTATGTTGCAAGAAAAGATTCTCCTATGATCATAGGTGTCAGTGACGAGGATTCCTATATCGCATCTGACGTACCGGCCATCCTTAAGTATACTAGAGATGTCTACTACATAGACAACATGGAGATGGCGAAGATCACAGCCGGCAACGTTACATTCTACAACCTTGACGGTGATGAGATACAAAAAGAGCTGACTACTGTAACTTTCTCTGCTGAAGCGGCAGAAAAGGGTGGCTTCGAGCACTTCATGATGAAGGAGATCCACGAGCAGCCGAAGGTGGTTTCAGACACAATTAATAAGTATATCAAGGATAACAAGATCGACCTGTCTGAAGTTGGTATATCAGACGAGGATATCAAGAACTTTAGCCAGATTTATATCGTTGCCTGCGGATCTGCATGGCATGTGGGAATGGAAACTCAGTACGTTATTGAGGAGCTTACAGACGTAAATGTAAGATGTGAGCTGGCTTCGGAGTTCAGATACAGAAAGATGAATCTGGACCCTAAGGCTCTGGTTATAATTATTTCTCAGTCCGGTGAGACAGCTGACTCTCTGGCAGCTCTTCGTATGGCAAAAGAGGAAGGTATCAAGACCATGGCCATTGTAAACGTGGTAGGTTCTTCCATTGCCAGAGAAGCTGATTATGTAATGTATACATTGGCAGGCCCTGAGATCTCAGTTGCGACAACTAAGGCATATAGCTGTCAGCTGATCTGCGGATATCTCCTTGCTCTTAAGCTTGCGCAGGTAAGAGAGACATTAGAGGACCAGGGTAAGATTGAGTATTATCTTAATGAGATCAAGAGTATTCCTGATAAGATTTCAAGAATTCTGGAGGAGAAGGAGCGTATTCAGTGGTTCTCAGCCAAGTATTCCAATGCTCAGGACATCTTCTTTATAGGAAGAGGAATTGACTATGCAATCTCTCTTGAGGGAAGTCTTAAGATGAAGGAGATCAGCTATATCCATTCTGAGGCATATGCAGCAGGTGAGCTTAAGCATGGAACCATCTCCCTTATCGAGCAGGGCACCCTTGTTATCGGTGTGCTGACACAGTCAGATCTCTATGAGAAGACTATTTCAAACATGGTTGAGTGTAAGAGCCGCGGTGCATATCTGATGGGTCTTACCACTTATGGAAGATATAATGTTGAGGATCAGTGCGACTTCACTGTTTATGTGCCAAAGGTTGACGAGCACTTCGTAGGAAGCCTTGCTATTATCCCATTACAGCTCCTTGGTTATTATACCAGTGTGGCTAAGGGCCTTGATGTGGATAAGCCCAGAAACCTTGCTAAGAGTGTTACTGTAGAGTGATTTTCTCTATAATATAGTAAAAAGACTTTCTTGATTTGACATATTGTTACGACTAATGTAAAATCTTTTGAGTTCTTCGGACGAAGAAAACTTTAAGTTTTTGGTGAAGGCAATATGAACAGAAACAATGAGAAAAAGAGAAATTTCATAATACTTGTAGCTTTCGCAGCTGTTTTGTCGATCATACTGGCTGTAAGTTTTTTGGATAATGAAAGTGTTGAAGTGGCTTCAGCAGCAGAGCTTTCCAGCAGTGAGATTGCTGTTTCCCAGGAACTTGGGGCTGATCTTGAGACCACTGTCTCATATTCAGATATTGCCAATGCGGATGCGGATGCAGAGGCAGTTGCTGATGAGAATGATTCAGCAGTGGCAGCCGCCACGGAGGCAGCACTTCCTTATACAGTGACCAAGTTTGATACAGTTTATACATTGTATGCCAGTGATACAGTTAATGTAAGAGCCGGCGCAGGTACTGAGTATGACAAGGTAGGCAGAGTCAGCTGGGGATCAGCTGTTAACGTTACAGGTGTAACAGATAACGGTTGGTTTGAAGTGCTTTATAACGACGTTACAGCTTATATAAGAGGAGACTATATAGTTTCAGAGATGCCCGGTATTCCTTATCTTTTTGTTGGTGATTCCAGAACAGTACAGATGCAGCTGGCAGTTGGTTCTACTGATAAGGCTTATATCGCCAAGATAGGAGAGGGATATTCCTATTTCAGAGATGTGGCAATCCCAGCTATTCCTCAGTACGCTGGTCAGGGCACTACCATGATCATTAACTTTGGTGTCAATGATCTTGCAAATGCCAAAAAATATGTGAGCCTTGTAAATGCCAATGTCGATGCATGGGTGAATGCCGGAATTACAGTATATTATTCAGCCGTAACACCTGTAGGATCAAATGCAAGTGTTTCAAACGCTCAGATAGAGGCTTTTAATACTACTCTCCGTGATAACCTTGATCCAAGGGTTACATGGATTGACAGCTACGCATATTTATCCCAGGCAGGCTTTAACAGTTCCGATGGATTGCATTATAATAAGGATACATATAGGAGCTTATACTCTTTTTATATGTCAGTAATAAATCAGCAGTAAAGGAAATATTTATGAACATCGTTCTATTATCAGGTGGCTCAGGCAAACGCTTGTGGCCACTTTCTAATGACATCAGATCCAAGCAGTTTATCAAGATCTTCAAAAAAGAAGACGGCTCATTTGAGTCAATGGTTCAGAGAGTTTACCATCAGATCAAGAAGGTTGACGCTGATGCTAACGTAACTATTGCTACCAGCAAGACTCAGGTTTCGGCCATCCATAATCAGCTTGGAGACGACGTGGGAGTTTCAATTGAGCCATGCAGACGTGATACATTCCCTGCAATCGCTCTTGCTACAGCATATCTTGTTGATGTAAAGGGTATCAGTCCTGAGGAATCAGTAGTTGTATGTCCTGTAGATCCCTACGTTGAGGATGACTATTTTGAGGCTCTCAAGGCACTTTCAGATCAGGCTGATAAGGGCGAAGCCAATCTGGTACTTATGGGAATCGAACCCACATATCCTTCAGAGAAATACGGATATATTGTTCCAAATACCAAGGACAATGTCAGTGAGGTATCTGCCTTTAAGGAGAAGCCATCTGTAGAGATCGCCAAGGATTACATCAGCCAGGGTGCTCTTTGGAATGGTGGCGTATTTGCTTACAAGCTTGGATATGTACTTAACAGAGCTCATGAGCTAATTGATTTTACAGATTATAATGATCTCTACAACAAATATGAGACACTGACTAAAATCTCTTTTGACTACGCTGTAGTAGAAAAAGAGGATAAGATACAGGTAATGCGCTTCAATGGCCAGTGGAAGGATATCGGTACATGGAATACCCTTACAGAGGCTATGGAAGACAACATTGTAGGAAAAGGTGTTCTCAATGAGACCTGCAAGGGCGTACACATTGTCAATGAGATGGATGTTCCTGTTCTTGCCATGGGACTTACAGATGTCGTAATCTCTGCATCTCCTGAGGGAATCCTTGTTTCTGACAAAGAGCAGAGCTCTTATATCAAACCTTTTGTTGATAACTTTGTTCAGCAGATCATGTTTGCTGAGAAGTCCTGGGGTAACTTCAAGGTAATTGATGTTGAAACAGGCAGTATGACCATTAAGGTAACTCTTAACGCAGGTCATTCCATGAACTATCACAGCCACAACCATCGTGATGAAGTATGGGTAGTTATTTCCGGTACAGGTAAGACTATCATCGACGGCGCAGAGCAGTCAGTATCTTCCGGCGACGTAATCACCATGAAGGCCGGCTGTAAGCATACAGTTATCGCTGACTCTGAACTCAAGCTCATCGAAGTCCAGATCGGTGACGCCATCTCCGTCCAGGACAAGATCAAGTACGACCTGTAAGGCGATGGTGCGAGGGGGCATACAGTACGGCTGCAGAATAATCGCTTGTCTCACTACTCCTCGCTGGGATTAACTAAAACTTAAAGAGAGCAATTTATTTCTATTGGTCAATAAACTCGGTGCAATGCACCTCAGACATTTGACCAATTACAAGAAATAAATTACTCTCTTTTTCGTTTTGTTAATCATCAGCTCGTGCGTATGATTCGTCAATCAATTATTCCTGGCAACCGGACTGTATGCCTTCCTCGCACCATAAGCTCTTAACAGCCTCGAGGCTTTAGAGGCATAGCTGGACAGTGAAGTAGAGCGTTTCCACAGGATGCACCTGCGCAGTCGGAAAAGTATTGCTGCTCCACAGCTTGCATCAGAGCTGGAAGTAGCGCGGAAAGTGTTGAAGTGGAGATTGCAAGTGATGTGACAGAACCAAAACAAAGAGACACGTAAGTGTACAAGCTAATTTGCGAATCATTTTGAGGAGCGGATGAGACATTTGAATAGAAGAAAAGAGGAAGCTCGATTTCCATGAACTACGTGAAATGAGAGCTTCCTCTTTGATTTCTATTCTAATGTGTCACCGCGAAGGAGAAGTGAGCAAATTAACTTGTGCTTCGTGGAGCTTTGTTTGGTTCGGCCTGGTTTCATCAACCCTTGACGGCGCCTTCGATCATACCTTCCATGATCTGCTTCTGAGCAATGAGGAAGATCACGATCATAGGAATGATTGCGAGGAGAGCAGCAGGAAGAATTCTGTCCCAGCTCTTTACGTAAGATCCTACGAATTTCTGGATGGCAATCGGGATTGTCATAACCTTACCGTTCTGTCCAAGCATCATGGATGGAAGAAGGTAATCGTTCCAGATCCACATACCGTTAAGGATTGTAACGGTTGTGATAACCGGTGTAAGCAAAGGGAAAATGATCTGGAAGAAGGTCTGTTCAGGAGTGCATCCGTCGATAGAAGCAGCCTCTTCAAGTGTGTAAGGAATTCCCTTAATAAATCCGTTAAGAATGAATACTGTCATGGCACCACCGAATCCCAGGTAAGCAAATACAAGACCTGCTACGGACTGAAGCATTGGGATACCGATGAACTTTCCTACATCACGGAAGGTAGAGATAAGTGGAAGCATAACTACCTGGAAAGGAATGATCATTGATGCGATGAACGTAAAGTAAATAATTGTTGACCAAACTGTCTTGTTACGGCAGATAACCCATGCTGCCATAGCTCCAAATACTGAGAGCATTACAAGAGAGAGGACAGTGATCAGGGCAGATGATCCAAAGGAGTTCCAGAAAAGGAAGTTTGGATCGTTAATAACTGCCTTGATATTTGTCATCAGCTGACCAAAGCTTGCCCCCGCAAGGCTTACCGGATTAGATGTGATATCAGCTGTAACTTTTCCTGAGTTTATCAGAAGGAGAATAAATGGGAATAATACATAAGCTGCAATAATAACCGCAATAATGAGTCTTACTACAACAGTAGAAGTTTTCTCTTTTGTATGCATTAGAGTTCCACCTCCTTCTTATTAGAAATACGAACCTGAATAATAGATACAGCGGCAAGGATGATGAAGAACAATACTGCCTTCGCCTGACCCAAAGCGTAGTCATTGTTGATAACGGCTGTAGTATAAATGTTCAGGGCCAGCATCTCTGTACCGTTTGCGATATACTCGCCAAGGAACTGTACTGATCCTTTACCGTTTGTCAAAGCGAGGTTTACATCGAACTGTTTGAATGCTGATGTAAGTGTAAGGAAAGTACAGATTGTAATTGTTGGAGCAATCATAGGAAGTTTGATGTTGAAAAGTGTCTGTGTAGGATTAGCTCCGTCAATAGCTGAAGCCTCAAGTACATCTCCGGGAATTGTGTTAAGACCTGTGATGTAGATGAGCATGATATAACCTGCGTACTGCCAAATATATACGATAATAACAGCAATAAATGCTGTCTTTGTATCCGAAAGCATAGAATAAGTACCGGTAAACTTAGTAACAACGTTACTGAAAATGAACTGCCAGATATAACCAAGAACAATTCCACCAATAAGGTTAGGAAGGAAATATGCAGCTCTGAAGAATCCAAGTGCCTTAATTCTTGATGTACAAAGAAGTGCTAAAAGGAAAGCAACCAGGTTAACGAGGATCATGTTAAATACAACAAATAAAAATGTAAGAAGAATTGACCAGAGGAATGATTTCTGGTTAAACATTCTAAGGTAGTTGGAAAGACCAACAAAGCCTGTAAGCTTGATTCCGTCCCAGTCTGTAAATGAATATCCGATACCAAGTACAAGAGGGATAATTACAGTTACTGCGAAAGCGAACAGCAGTGGGAACAGGAAAATAATATTTATAATTGCACGATGATACTTAAGTGTTGGGAAAAGATATAAACCAACAAAAAACAGTATTATACCGCAAATGAACATTGTGCCTCTGCCGAGGATAACTGGAGTGGCTTTTCCACTGATCGGTATAGTAAATAGGATAAGATCGCCAGCCTTAGTAATAGATAAAGCAAGTCCGACGATGGCAAGTACAAGTCCCAGGATGAGGCTGGCAAATGATGCAACCTTCCGGCCGGTAGAAAATGTACTCATAGAACTCTCCCCCTTTCATGAGGTGAACAAAACAGTAGATACGTGGGATAAATAAAGTTAAAAACAGGCAGGGCATCATGCATGCCCTGCCTGCATGTTTTATTACTGAGCGTAATAGCTGGAAATAACCTGTGCCATTGTAGAAACGAATCCGTCAGCATCAAGCTTGCCCTTTGCATAGTCAGCAAAGATGTTACATGTCTGGTTCTGAAGACCGTCCTTCTTAAGCATTGTGTGCCATCCTGAGTAGTTGCCGGCTGTGATGTAGCTGTTCATGCTCTTGTAGAATGGGTTAACTGCCTCGTACTTGCAATCATCGAATGGAGATACAAGACCAGCATCGTTAACAAGAATGCTCTGAGCTGAATCGCCTGCGCACCAGTTGAAGAATGCCTTAGCACCATCTACATTACCGTTTGCATAAGCAACCCAGTATGAAGGTGGTCCGGCGATGATTGTGTTGATTCCGTCCTCAAATGCATAAGGAGCGAATCCGCACTCGAAGCTAACATCTGAAGGAGATGTTACACACCAGTTACCCTGTGTGATAAATACGTACTTGCCATCCTTAAAGCCGGCAACCTGATTATCATATGTGCCGTCGATAAGAAGTGCAGGATCTGAATACTGATTCATCATGCCGATGAACTCAGCGAAGTTCTTCATTCTTGCTTCGTCAATCTTTCCACCGTCGTTAAGAAGATCGATGTATGTTGTGTCGTCAGCCTTAAGACCTGCGTCAAGATACTGACCAAATACGTGTGTACCTGAAGACCATCCAAGGTTTGTAGGCTCAGCGCACCAGCCGAATACAGCTGTGATTCCGAGCTCATCCTTCTTGGAATCAAGAGTTTCGCAAGCTGCCTTCCAAGCATCAGGGCTTGTAAGAGAAGCAGGATCTACACCAGCAGCCTTAAGAAGGTCTGCGTTGTAACCAAGAGCTGTAGCCTCAACGGTGTAAGGGAAGCCGATTGTTCCCATGGAAGCGTCAACAAGCTCGAATCCGGTCTTGTCTGTCCACTCTTCGCCTGCAAGATCAGCAAGCATACCGTCCCAGTTAGCAGCCTGGTTAGCTTCGATAACGAAGATATCTGGCATGTTGTCTGCCTGATACATCTTCTTAAGCTCATCAGAAGCGTTTGTATCACCACCGATTGTCTCTACGATAAGAGTGTTGCCTGTCTCTTCGTTGTACTTAGCAGCAAGAGCCTGCATCTGGTCATTGATCTCAGGCTTACCGTTAAGAAGACGAACAGAACCTGCATCGCCTGCAGGAGCTGCCTCTGTAGCAGTCTCAGTAGCAGCAGCCTCAGTGGTAGCTGTCTCAGTTGTCTGTGTCTCTGTTGTTGTGTTGTCAGATGTTGTTGCTGTTGTGTCAGTTGTGCCTGTTGTGCCACAAGCTGCAAGTGATGCAACCATAGCACCTGCTAAAAGCACTGACATAAGTTTCTTTTTCATGTGATTCCCTCCTTTGTGCATTTTGCCATAACTTAGTAACTTTTTGGCGGTTACTTTTGCGCATAAGTTGTACGCTAAATTCAAAATATCACATGAAGGGTCAAAATACAAGTCATATTTAGGAAAACACCTGTATTTGCCACATGGTAAAATGCCAAAAAGCGCATAGTTACTACTGTTTCACGTTTCTAATATTTTTCTAAAATTATAAAATTATGATAAACAAATATTCGACATAAAGCTTATAATCGAAACTTATGCGCAAAAGCTTTGCTTTGGTTAATTTGTACAGTAAAAAAGGCCGACGCCATAGGCATCGACCTTTAAATCACTATTTGGTTTATTTGATATTGCGTACGGTATCACGAATAACAAGATGGGTTGGAAGCTGAATCTGATTGGGAGTTTTTTCTCCGGCAAGCTGTTTGAGCAAAGTGTCGGCAGCCACAACTCCTTTTGCCTTAATGTCCTGATGGACTGTGGTAAGGGCAGGGCGATGATACTTTCCAAGCATGTTGTCATCAAATCCCACAACGGAAATATCTTCCGGAACGTTGATGTTTCTGTCCTCCAAAGCAGCCATAAGAGTTACAGCGTACAGATCAGATACGCAGACGATAGCAGTGAATCTGTGGATCTCTTTGCAGATTTCATCCAAGCTTTCTTCAATATCCTCGTCCCTAGGCCTGATCTTTAAGAAGTTTGAGGTTTTGTATTTTATCCCCGCATCCTTAAGTGCCATCTTATAGCCGTTTAGTCTGGCGAGATCGACACCGGTGGTATTATCCGAAAGGAATGCAATCTTTCTGTGGCCCTTTGTTATCAGATAATTGGTTATGTCGTAGGAACCCTGCTCATCGTTTAGACCAACGTTGGTGAAGTGTTTAAGACCTTCGATACTGTAAGTGTCAATACAAACGATAGGCTTTTTGTATTTCTCGCTGACACGGATTCCGTCGTCGTTAAGCATGCCGAAAAGGATAAGGCCATCAACATTCCAGGTGGAGACATGTCGCATGATCTCTGCAATATCGCTGGAAATATAGAGCATCATGAAATAACCTGCATTGCGGATTGTCTCCTCCACACCACCGATGAGCTCAGAAACGAAGGGGTCCATGATGAGATTATCATACTTGTCTGCCCTTGCCTTTAGCGCCAGTCCGATGATTTTGGACTGGTTCTGCGCCAGATTTCTTGCGTTGATGTTAGGAACATAATCAACTTTTTTCAAAAAATCCTGAACGATCTTTATTGTCTCGTCGGACACCTCGGAAGTTTTTCCGTGAATTACGTTGGAGACAGTAGTGGTGCTCATGTTAAGTTGTTTTGCAATCTCTTTAATCGTTATCATAATCAAATTTGGTCTTTACAAAGAAAAAAAGTTATTGTATCTTGTGTTCAATAAATGCAAAATTTTTGAGATTTTTTTTGTGCTTATGCGCAAAAGCTTATCTGATTTCAAAAATAACATGCAGTTACTACAGTTGTCAAAACCCAATAATTATCTATTGATTATTATAATCCATGATGCATATTTATTCAAAATACTTCGCTGAGTATTATGAGTATTAATGGTTAACTGATCAATTCAGGATAATGTAATAGTATGGGTTTGGGAGAAGAGGAGAATTATGAACAGTCAGTACACAAGGATTTCTGCAAATGCAGAGGCAGTAAATGAGAAACTTTTTGGGGCGGCAGAGATTGCTGCAACAGTTACAATTCCGGCAGATATTCCACACGGAGATATGCCTGGTGATAAAATTGAAATCGGTGACAGCCACATTGCAAAGGCTAAGACTATTTTCCCACAGCTGGTAAAAGAGCTTAAGGAAACAATGGCAAAAAATCCTTACAGCCGCGCAGTTGTCGCAGTTTGTGGCGGTTCAGGTGTTGGTAAATCAGAAATTGCGTCACTGCTGTCATATTTGCTTGAACAGGCTGGGATCGGCAGCTACACCATGTCCGGTGACAATTACCCACATCGTATTCCAATGTACAATGATGCTGAAAGGCTTCATGTATACAGAGAAGGTGGTATCAGAAGAATGGTTGACGATGGTGTCATTTCTGCAGAAACAATTGCTAAGGTTCAGGAGTGGCAGAAGGCTGAAGATGACGCAAACAAGGCACATGCAGAAACTGACACATGGTTCAAATCATATCTTGCAGGTGGAAGAGATGCTCTGGACAGCTATCTTGGAACTCCAAGAGAGACAGATTTCGAAGAAGTTGATCAGATCATGAAGGCATTCAAGGATGGTGCGGACAAGCTTTTCCTTAAGAGAATGGGAAGAGATGAAGCTTCTTTATGGTACGACGGCGTTGATATGTCAGATAAGCAGGTACTTATCGTTGAGTGGACTCACGGAAACAGCGATTTTATGAGCCAGGTTGATATTCCTGTTCTCCTTAATTCGACTCCTGAAGAGACTTTGGAACACAGAAGATCCAGAAACAGAGATGGTAAGCTTGACAGCCCATTTACAATGCTTGTTCTTGAGCTCGAGCAGAATAAACTCGTTGACCAGGCTCACAAGGCTAAGATCATCATCACAAAGGCTGGTGAGCTCATTAGCTATGATGAGTTCAGGAAGCTTTACAACATTTAATTCATGCTATGTGTTTTTATGAAAGGAATATTATGAGTAAGAATTTTGTAGACAACGGTCCGATGCTCAACGCCTATCCTGACAGTATGGGCGGAACACTTTCTGACATTGTATCTGTTCTTCAGAAAAAAGAGTTTGAAGACGTATTTCAGTCTTTTTATATTCTGCCAAGTATCTTTAACACTGATCTTGACAGAGGATTTTCAGTAATTGATTACGGCATCAATGAAGAGATGGCTGATAAGAAGGATCTTGAGGAGCTGGATAAGCGTGGAATCAACTTAAAGCTTGATTTCATCCTTAACCATGCATCAGTTCTTTCTCCCCAGTTCCAGGATCTGGTTAAAAACGGTGAGAAGAGTAAGTATGCTGACTTCTTCATCAACTGGAACAAGTTCTGGGAAGGCTGCGGAGAGATGACAGAGGAAGGCTACATCCAGCCAAGACAGGAATATGTCAAGGATATGTTCTTCAGAAAGCCGAGACTGCCTATTCTTATGGTTAGAATGCCTGATGGCAAGGATGTTCCTTACTGGAATACCT
>JAILMY010000214.1 GCA_024692165.1 Butyrivibrio sp.
AGTTTTTCTTTTCAGAAAAGAACTATGAAAAACTAATGCTTATAATCTTTGTTTTCTGCGCTTTTTGTTCGGTAAGAAAACAAGGTGCGTTGCCCAAATATCCTGTTCTTGCTTTTGGGGGCTAGAAAGCAAGAAAAATGAGCAAGAGTGCAGAGATTGAGTTAAAGGTAAAAGCTCAATGTTTGGATCAAGTAATAACTGAGGGTGGAGATAGGTACCCGTAAGCCTTCGGTTTTTGAAACTGACAACTTTCAAGAATCGGAGGAAACGGACAATGAGTAGTAATGAGAAAAAAGAATATGAACTGATTAACCTTGGTTTTGAATACCTGGGAATGACAGGAGGTGCCAGATGGGCTGTTATTACAGACCTTGATATCCATGAGCTTGAGGAAAAGTACAGGGACGAGCTTTCTATCTTTAAGCCCTATGTGGTCATGACAAGTGAGCAGGGAAAGGCAATCCGTGAATATGAGCAGAATGAGAAAAAACACAGTATGAGGAGTCTTCGCCATCATGACCTTTTGGGCTACGAGGAAGGAACCACGGAGTACATTCACTCTGTCTTTTCTGATAATGAGCCTGAAGAAAAGACCATAGACAAGCTGGAGTACGAGAAGGTAAGGAAAGCTATAGAGAAGCTCCCTGAGATACAGAAAAAAATCGAATAACTGACAATCAGAAACACGCATTTACTGCGGGTTTCGTGAGAATATGATTCAGGAGTCAACCAAGCCCTGCGACGATAGTCGCCTTTAAATGGCTTGGTTGATTTACTTGGATGCAAATCCAAGTATTGTCATGTTGAGTGGGCTTCGTTTGCTATATGCGGGGGAGCTCACTCTTTTTATAAGGAGAAAGACATATGAGAGAGGTAAAAAGAGGGGACATATACTTAGCTGACCTTGGAGATAACCTGGGATCAGTACAAAGGGGAGAATGCCCCGTTATCATAGTTCAGAATAATAGGGGAAATATTTACTCGCCAACAGTTACAGTGATTCCAATCACTACCAAGATACATAGGAGTAAAGGATACCCAACACATGCCATATTAGATCATATGGGTGGACTTAGTGAAGCGTCTGCCTCAATGGCAGAGCAGATCACAACCATAAATAAGGGTAGTCTTAAAAAGTACTTAGGAAGTCTTTCAGAGAGCTTTATGAAGACCAGGATAAATAAGACCATGAGGATTCAGATGGGAATGGAGAGCGACATAGAGAAAAAGCCCCCGGATAAAATAGCAAAACCTGATCCTACGAAAGTGCCCATATGGCACAAGGCTTCCATGACAGTAGACGAAGCTGCCGAATATTCAAACATAGGTGTAAACAAGATTAGAGAGTTATGTAAAGATCCGCTACTGCATATCTCTTTTCAGATAGGAAGAAAGATACTGATAAAAAGGGCAGCATTCGACGAGTATTTGAATAACATAGAACTCATTTAATAAGAAGAGGCAAGGTTGATAAATGACTTCTTCTATGTTATTTTTATACGGCGTGATGATGCTCCTTTTTGAATGAAAAGGAGCCAATATATGGGAAAAGATTTACGCGGCCGAGAACTCGGCGAAGGAATAACGCAGAGAAAAGATGGAAAGTATTCTGCCAGATTCACAAATAGGAACGGAAAAAGAATAGGAAAATACTTCGATAGTGTCGCTGAGGCCCAGAAGTGGATCACACTCACGAGGCTCGATGATGAGAGCGGCTCAGATACAGCTGTAGAATACAGGATGACAGTAGATGAATGGTTCAAGTACTGGATGAAGAACTTCAAGAAGGACCTTTCACCCAACACCATCAGGAATTACAGGGAACGCTATTACAACAATATTCAGCAGTATATTGGCGGTATGTTACTTCCGGATGTGAAAGCAATGCATTGTCAACAGATCCTCAATGATATGCAGACTCATTATTCCATATCTACAGTTTATCAGGCCTATATCTGCATAGGTGCAATGTTTAAGTCAGCTCTTTTAAATGATCTTATAACCAAACACCCGTTAGATGCAGTAAACTTCAAGGCCAAGAAGGTCAGAAAGCCAATAAGGGTTCTGACCATCGATGAGCAGAGGCTCTTTGTACAGTATGCTGACAAAAACCACAATGCCAAGCAGTTCAGACTCCTTTTGCAGACCGGACTAAGGACCGGCGAACTAATAGGGCTGACCTGGAACAACTTCAGCATCAGGGACAGAACGCTTACTATTGATAAGTCTATGGAATATCGCCATGACGACGGTTATTGGAGAGCAGGACCACCCAAGACCCTGGCTGGCTACAGGACGATTCCTCTTACGGATGAAGCCTTTGATATTCTATATGAACTCTATCAGAAGAAGGGTACGAGAAAAGAGTTCATGACACTTGCGCAGGTATTGACCTTTACAGATCCAAGGACGGGACTTATAAGAGAGGTCCCAATGAGGAATCTGATATTCGTAAACTTCCGCACCGGAGAGCCTATCAAGAATTCAACTTACGACACTAACCTTTATAAGATTTGTGATAAGGCCGGAATAAAACCATTTTGTATGCATGCACTTCGTCACACCTTTGCAACCAGATGTATAGAAAGAGGAGTGAATCCCAAGTCTTTACAGAAGATTTTAGGGCATGCACAGTTATCCACTACCATGGATACATATATACATGTTACCGATGATTCTCTTCAGCTTGCCATGAGAACTTTTGAATCAGCTGTGTGAGCCAGTAAGATCATGAAAATTTCTTTGGGAAGTAAAAAAATAATCAAAACTTATCATTATTGGTGTAAAATGGTGAAGATTGGAGTATAAAATTTTGGAAAGAAACCCAGTAAACATGGGAAAGAGGTATAAAAAATGAAACTAGGAATCGTAGGTTTACCAAACGTAGGTAAGTCAACACTTTTTAATTCACTTACAAACGCAGGAGCATTAGCTGCGAACTATCCTTTTGCGACAATTGATCCTAATGTGGGAGTTGTTGCTGTTCCGGATAAGAGACTTAAGGCTCTTGGAGATCTTTACCATTCAAAAAAGGTTACTCCCGCTACAATTGAGTTTGTTGATATCGCAGGACTTGTAAAGGGTGCTTCAAAGGGTGAGGGTCTTGGAAACCAGTTCCTTGCAAATATTAGAGAGACAGATGCGATTGTCCACGTTGTAAGATGCTTTGAGGATACTAACGTTGTTCACGTCGACGGCAGCGTAGATCCTGCAAGAGATATTGAGACAATCAATCTTGAGCTTATCTTTGCTGATCTTGAGGTCTTAGAGCGCCGAATCGCCAAGGTTACCAAGACAGCAAGAATGGACAAGACTGCGGCAAAAGAGCTTGAGTTCCTCAATAAGATCAAGGCTACCCTTGAGGATAACAAGATGGCAAGAGAGCTTACCGACCTCGATGATGACGAGACAGCTCTTATGAATTCTATGGATCTTCTTACATGGAAACCTGTTATCTACGCTGCAAACGTTAAGGATGATGATCTTGCGGATGACGGAGCATCAAATCCTTTTGTACAGTCAGTTAGAGAGCTTGCTTCTAAGTCAGGAAGCGAAGTATTTGTTATCAGTGCTCAGATCGAAGCTGAGATTTCAGAGCTTGATGAGGGCGAGAAGGCAGAGTTTCTTGAGAGCCTTGGCCTTGCAGAGTCAGGCCTTGATAAGCTCATTGCAGCAAGCTACAAGACACTGGGACTTATGAGTTTCCTTACATCCGGAGAGGATGAGACAAGAGCATGGACCATCAAGATCGGAACAAAGGCTCCTCAGGCAGCAGGTAAGATCCACACTGATTTCGAGAGAGGATTCATCAAGGCTGAGGTTATCAACTATGAAGATCTTCTTCGTGAAGGCTCTATCGCAGCAGCCAAGGAAAAGGGACTTGTCCGCATGGAAGGAAAAGAGTACGTGGTTCAGGACGGCGATGTTATTCTTTTCCGTTTCAACGTGTGATACTGCAAAACATCGCAGCAATATAGATGAATAATACAGTGCAAGTTTACTTGCTAACTGGATTATTCATCTATATTGATATGAGGCGCGCAGCGCCTCAACGAGGAATTCTGCAGGAATTCCGAGTCTGCGAGGATACATGGGAGGAGGCATAATGCCTGACATAATGGGGAGGATGGATATTGCGTTTCCGCACCTGAATATCTATCTTGAAAACGTTCCGAAGAATTTTTCAATATTTGGTTTTTCTATTGCCTGGTACGGTGTAATCATCGGCATTGGCTTTTTGCTGGCTCTGCTGTTTATTGCAAGGATAGCGAAGAACACCGGCCAGAACCCTGATGATTACTGGGATGTGGCAGCTTATATAATTGTCTTTTCCATCCTTGGAGCAAGGGCCTATTACGTGTTCTTTGCCTGGGATTACTACAAAGACGATCCTATAAGCATTCTTAACATCAGAAACGGCGGCCTTGCGGTCTATGGCGGGGTAATAGCCGGATTTCTGACCATGTTTATCTATTCCAGGATAAAGAAAAAGAGCTTTCTTATGATGACTGACACCATCATGTATGGACTGCTTTTGGGACAGGTCATCGGGAGATGGGGCAATTTCACCAACAGAGAGGCTTTCGGAGAATATACAGACGGCTTGTTTGCCATGAGACTTCCTGTGGAAATGGTCAGAAGCGGCGAGATTACCGAACTTATGAAGCAGCATATGGACGCTGCTACCAATTACATTCAGGTTAGTCCTACTTTCCTTTATGAGAGCATGTGGAACCTGGCTCTTTTGATCATTCTTCTTATATATTGTAAGCACAAGAAGTTCAACGGAGAGATCATTCTCTTTTATCTGGGCGGCTATGGCCTGGGAAGGGCATGGATAGAGGGACTTCGCACAGATCAGCTCCTGATCCCGGGAATCGGACTTCCGGTTTCGCAGATGCTGGCAATTGGTTTGATTGTCTTTTCTGTGGTAGCCAATATCATTGTAAGGATCCGATTAAGAGGAAAAGAGGCTAAGAGCTGGCCAAGTAAATAATTGGCTCCATGGTAAAAGTGTTACCCATTTTGGGGCTATTTTCTGATATATCACATTTGTTATTTAAATATTCATAAGGAAAAGAAAAGTGTTATCCATTTGAACGCGAAAATGGGTAACACTTTTTTATTTGCTCCGGACAGAGATTACTAAATCTTTTGCCATGATTATCACAAAACACAAGATGTTGAAATCCTGTTTTTTCCTAATCTAAAACCTTTATAAATCAGTAAAAAAGGGTTGTTTTACTGAAAAAAATCTCCTATAATACATCTAGGTGGTAAAAAGTGTCACAAAGTGGTAGAAAGTGGTAAAATTAATCAGAAAGTAGCAAATAAGTAGTGGGAACAGCATTCAAAGGTGAATACAGTCATTCCATTGACGCCAAGGGAAGACTCATAATGCCTGCTAAATTCCGCGAACTCCTTGGAGAACAGTTTGTGGTTACCAAGGGTTTTGACGGATGCCTTTTTGTGTTCGCACAGGAGGGATGGGAAGCCTTTGAAGAGAAACTTCAGGCGCTGCCTATGGATAAGCCTGAGGCCCGAATGCTTGGAAGATTTTTTATCGCCGGAGCCATTGATGTGGAAGTTGATAAGCAGGGCAGAATCCTGCTCCCAGCTAATCTTTTACAGCATGCCAAGATTGAGAAGGAGGCCGTAGTTGCCGGCGTTGGTAACAGAGCCGAGATCTGGAGCAAAGAAGAGTGGGAGAAGGCAAGTACCTTTGATGATATTAACAGTATTGCTGCGAAGATGAGTGAATATGGTTTAAGCATCTAAGCCATGCGAGATGAATATGTAAGCAAAGGAGGATTGCTTGCAATCCTAACTTGATTACATATTCAGATCATAGGGCGGATGCCCTCCAGCGAGGAAATGCGAAGCAATTTCGAGTCTGGAGCATGGCTTAAAGAAACACATACCAGACCAGGATTGCTTGCAATCCTGACTTGATTACATATTCAGATCATAGGGCGGATGCCCTCCAGCGAGGAAATGCGAAGCAATTTCGAGCCTGGAGCATGGCGATTTGGTTGAGCATGGTGATTTGATCGGGAATAGCGGATGGAATTCAAACATTACTCGGTACTTCTGAATGAGTGCCTGGACAATCTGAATATCAAACCTGACGGCATTTACCTCGACGGAACTTTGGGAGGCGCGGGTCATTCATCACATATCGCTGAGCGCCTGGGAGAGGGTGGTCATCTTTACGGCACAGATCAGGATGAGGATGCTATTGCAGCAGCTACCAAGAGACTTGAACCCTTCGGGGACAAAGTGACCATTATCAGAGATAATTACGAGAACGCAGTATCAAGACTGAAGGACCTCGGCGTTACAGGAGTTGACGGAATTCTTCTGGACCTGGGAGTGTCATCCTACCAGCTTGATAATGCTGAGAGGGGCTTTACTTACAAGGAAGATGTGCCTCTTGATATGAGAATGGACCAGAGACAGACTCTCACAGCCAGAGATATTGTAAATGACTACTCTGAGATGGAACTGTTTCATATTATAAGGGACTATGGTGAGGATAAGTTCGCCAAGAACATAGCCAAGCACATTTGTATAGAGAGACAGAAGGCGCCTATTGAGACCACCTATCAGCTCAACGAGATAATAAAGGCTGCCATTCCTGCCAAGATGAGGGAGAAGGGAGGCCATCCTTCCAAGAGGACCTACCAGGCCATAAGGATTGCCCTTAACAGAGAACTGGATGTGCTTCAGAACTCACTGGACGGATTTATAGACTTCTTAAATCCCGGTGGGAGATTGTGCGTAATTACCTTCCATTCATTGGAAGATCGTATCACCAAGACTAATTTTAAAAAGAATGAGAATCCCTGTACCTGTCCGCCGGAGTTTCCGGTATGCGTATGTGGCAAGGTGTCAAAGGGGAAAGTAATCACAAGAAAGCCGATTCTTCCAAGTCAGGAGGAGCTTGAGGAGAATAAGAGATCACAGAGTGCGAAGCTCAGGGTTTTCGAAAAGGCATGAAGTAAGCAGGAAACAGGTGGCTGGAAGCACTCGCTGCTGACTTCGCAAAATCTGGGGAAAAGGAGGTTGGAACATGGCAAGTAGATATGTATATGGAAACACAGTAAGAAAAGTTAATGAACCGGTTCGCAGACAGACGCCGTACCATGTTCAGGAGCCTTCTGGGAGAAAAAAGAGGCACCACATGAGCCTTGGTTATCTTTTGTTTTTAACCATCGCCGTAGTGCTTATGGGACTTACACTCACATGGTATATTTCGCTTCAGTCACAGATAACCGGAAGCGTTAAAAATATTGCTGCACTTCAAAGTCAGTTAAACACATTGAAACAGGAGAATGATGAGGCGTATAATAGAGCGAATGGAAATTTGGATTTGGATGAAGTAAAAAGAATTGCCATTCAGGAATATGGCATGACTTATGCAACAGAGGGGCAGATTGTTACCTACTCTGATGGCGGCGGCAATGATTACGTTCGTCAGATTGCGCCTATTCCTACAAGTAATGGAAAGTGATGTGTTTTAAATGAAACAGAAGAAACAAAATGTCCGAAAGTTTACGATAGGAATGAAGAAGAAGCTGGTAGTACTGTTTGTCTTAGTACTACTGGCTTTCGTTGGACTTGGGGTCAGACTCATCCTTATCACCAAGAATAACGGTGAGGAATATGAGAAGCAGGTGCTGTCTCAGCAGGAGTACGACTCAACTACGCTTCCTTTCAGAAGAGGAGAAATCCTGGATGCCAATGGAACAATCCTTGCTTATAGCGAGAAGGTTTACAATGTTATCCTGGACGCCAAGCTTCTTCTTAGGGATGAAAAATACCTGGAGCCAACAATAAAAGCTCTTGTTACGAATTTTGATCTTGATGCATCTGACATCAGAACTTATCTCAAAGAACATCCGACATCTCAGTATTACATTCTGGCAAAAAAGCTTTCCTACAATCAGATAAGTGCATTTCAGGAAATGATTACTCCCGGAACCCAAACCTACAACGCTGATATTCAGGGGGTCTGGTTTGAGTCCGGCTATATCAGAAAATATCCAAACGGATCTCTTGCCTGTGATATCATCGGCTTTACCTCCAATGATAACAACGGTATGTACGGCCTTGAGGAGTATTACAATGACACCTTGAGCGGCACAACAGGAAGAGAGTACGGATATCTTGATGATGATTCCCAGCTTGAGAGAACTACAATTCCTGCAACGGATGGAGACAGTATTGTAACAACAATTGATGGTAATCTTCAGACTATTGTTGAGAAGTACTTAAGGGAATTCAACGACACCTACAAGGACAATGTAAGACAGGGCAACGGTGCCAATAATGTGGGCTGCGTCATGATGGATGTCAACACGGGCGAAGTTCTCGCTATGGCCAGTTACCCATTTTATGATCTTAACGATCCAAGAAATACCGAGAATCTTATCGGTATGCCTTCCGTAGATGAGAAGGGTAACAGGGTAAAGGGAGAATCAGTATTTGATTCCGGAGTTTATATCACTGAAGATATGCTCGCGGGCTTTTCTGATGACGAGCTTTACCAGAATTACAATGCTCTGTGGAAGAATTTCTGTATTTCAGATACCTATGAGCCGGGATCAGTTGCTAAGCCTTTTACGGTGGCAACAGGTCTTGAGACTGGAGCTATTACCGGAAATGAGGTCTATAATTGTAAAGGATCTCTTGAAGTAGGCGGATGGGACATCAAGTGCCATAACGTTTATGGTGATGGCTATGTATCGGTAGAAAGAGGAATCGAGATTTCCTGTAACGTCGCTATGATGTACATCGGACAGGCTATCGGAGTACATAATTTCACCAAATTCCAGAAGGACTTTGGTTTTGGACTTAAGACTAACATCGACCTTGCCGGAGAAGCGAGAACCGAGGGACTTACCTACAGCGCATCCAACATGGGTTCTACAGACCTTGCGGTCAACACCTTCGGACAGGGCTTTAACGTAGATATGATCGAGATGATCACAGGATATTGCTCGCTTATTAACGGCGGTTACTACTATGAACCCCATGTGGTAAAAAAGATTGTTTCATCCAGCGGATCTACTATCAAAAGTGTGGAACCGAGAGTTCTTCGCCAGACCATTTCACCAAGTACTTCTGAGAAGATAAAACAGTACTGTGAAAAGGTTGTTATGGGAGAGGAGGGAACCGGTAGATCAGCCAGACCTGCCGGCTACCGTATTATCGGTAAGACAGGAACAGCTCAGACCCTTCCCCGTGGTAACAGACAGTATGTTGTATCCTTTATGGGTGCAGCTCCTGCCGACAATCCGCAGATCGCCATTTATGTAGTTGTGGACAGACCAAATGTGGCTGAACAGTCAACATCCACAAGACTTGCTACTACTCTGGTAAGAAGTATCCTTACAGAGGCTCTTCCTTATCTCAACTATCCTATGACAGAGGAACTTTCAGAGAAGGAACAGACCGAGCTTGCCGAGCTTCGCGATAAACTCATTACAACAGCAACTGCTGAAGGTGAGGATGAAGAGATAAAAGAGGGACTTGCCCCTGCCGAGGGAGAAGAAACTGCAGAAACTGCAGAAAATACTGATGAGACATCCGCTGAAGATACCGGGGAAACCGAGGGTGAAGAAGAGCGTGGATCTATCTGGGAGTCCTTTGACAGAGACCCTCAAACGGGGTATTATGTTGACCCGGATACAGGTACAAAATTCGATCCTGAGACAATGACTGCCATCGATGCAGACGTACTTCCTGAGTTTTCGGAAGGATTGCCGCAGCAGCCCTCTGAAGGCAACTGATGAGATCTACTGGACCTGTATTTTAAAAAGAACTAATGAATTGAATTTCGAGGTATGAATATGAGTGATTATGTCCTTAGAATAATGATTCCGACTTTCGCGGCGTTTTTTATCGCTGTTATTATCGGTCCCAGAGTTATTGAAATGTTAAGACGCCTTAAGGCTGGCCAGACTGAGAGAGAAGAGGGGTTGGAATCCCATAAGAAGAAGCAGGGAACGCCTACTATGGGTGGCATAATCTTTCTTATTCCTTTCCTTATTATTGGAATTTTCTATGCTGCCCAGCACAAAGAGGTTATTCCTGTTCTTATCCTTACCTTTGGGTTTGGATTTGTGGGTTTTCTTGATGATTACCTCAAGGTTGTAAGAAAGCAAAATCTTGGACTTAGAGCTTGGCAGAAAATAGTATGTCAGCTTATCGTAATGGTGCTCTTTGTTCTTTATATTAATATTTTCACAGATCTTTCACTGGCCCTAAGAGTTCCTTTCACACAAATAACACTTGATTTTGGCTTCTGGAACATTCCTATTATGTTCTTTATTGCCCTTGGAACAGGAAACGGAACCAATCTTACAGATGGAGTCGATGGCCTTTGCGCATCAGTAACAGCTGTTGTGGCAGGATTTTTCATACTCTCTGCTATTCGATATAATGCCACAGGTGCAGAGGTTATGGCATCAGCTATGATGGGTGCACTCCTTGGATATCTGGTATATAACGTATATCCGGGCAAGGTTATGATGGGAGATTTAGGTTCTCTTGCCATTGGCGGATTTGTTACAAGTATGGCCTATGTTATGAATATGCCAATTTACATTGTCCTTTTTGGAGTCATTTATCTTATGGAGGCTGTTTCCGTAATCATGCAGGTTTCATATTTCAAGATGACTCATGGCAAGAGGATTTTCAGAATGTCACCTATTCACCACCACTTCGAAAAGGGTGGCTGGTCAGAAACCAAGGTCGTTAATGTATTTACTACAATTACAGTTCTTGGATGCCTTATCGCATATGCCGCACTGTAAATAAACTTAAAGGATAGTGAATGTTATGAATGCAGATTTAAAAGGAAAAAAAGTACTTGTTATCGGAACAGGACTCTCCGGAGTTGGATCAGTGAATCTTCTTAATAAAGTTGGAGCAACTCCTGTTATGCTTGAGGAGAATACCAAGGTCACTGAAGCTGATATCAGAGGTAAGCTTCACGAAGAGGACAGAGAGAAGACTCAGATCATTGTGGGTGAGATAACAGACGAGGTCCTTGATACCATAGCTCTTACTGTGCCAAGTCCTGCTGTCCCTTTGGACGCGCCTACAGTCATGAGGATTAAGGCCAGGAATATCCCAATTTGGAGTGAGATTGAGCTTGCATATAACTTTGCAAAGGGCAAGGTGGTTGCAATTACAGGTACAAATGGCAAGACTACCACTACAACACTGGTGGGTGAGATCATGAAGGCTCACTTCGGAAAGTGCTATGTAGTTGGAAATATCGGTGTTTCCTACGCTGAGAGTGCCCTGGAGATGACTGATGACAGTGTAACTGTAGGAGAGATCAGTTCCTTCCAGCTGGAAGCTGTTGATAATTTCCATGCTAATGTATCAGCTATTCTTAACATAACACCTGATCATTTAAACAGACATCACACCATGGAATGCTACGCATCCATGAAAGAAAACATTACAAATAAGCAGACTAGGGATGACACCTGCGTACTTAATTATGACAATGAGTACACCAGGGACTTTGGGTCAAGATGTCCTGCCAAGGTGGTCTTTTTTTCTACAAAGGAAAAACTGACCGACGGACTTTACCTTGAGGGCGAAGATATTTTCATGAGCACCGCCGGAAATTCCATGAAGGTTATGAATATTCATGACATGAACCTTGTTGGAATGTGTAACGTTGAGAATGTTATGGCAGCCATCGGAATGTCTCTTGCCATGGAGGTTCCTCTGGCAACAATACTGAGTGTTATTCGTGATTTCAAAGCGGTTGAACACAGAATTGAGTATGTGGCTACAAAGAAGGGCGTAGATTACTACAACGACTCCAAGGGCACAAACCCTGATGCAGCAATTCAGGGAATCAGAGCTATGAGCAAACCCACAATTCTTATTGGCGGCGGATATGACAAGGGCAGCGAATATGACGAGTGGATTGAATGCTTTGGCGATACTGTAAAGCTTCTTGTGCTTATAGGTCAGACCAAAGAGAAGATAGCTGAGTGCGCTAAAAAGCACGGCTTTACTAACTATGTTTTCAAGGAAACCTATGAGGAAGCTCTGGAGTTCTGCACAGAAAAGGCAGAGGCCGGAGATGCAGTTCTTCTTTCGCCTGCCTGTGCAAGCTGGGATATGTTCCCTAACTACGAGACCAGAGGCAAGAGATTCAAAGATTACGTGAATAAACTTTCTGATTGATTTTAGGGGGGATTTGTTTTGGAGAAAGCAGCCACAAGATTTGCAAAAAAGTCCTTTTGGGCCAGAAGAGAAGAGAGCTATATTGATTACAGTCTGATATTTGTCATACTGTTTCTTTTGGCGTTCGGACTTATCATGCTTTATTCCACAAGTTCTTACGATGCGAACCTAACAACCGGAGATCCGGCCTATTATTTCAAGCATCAGTTGATTCCTACGGGACTTGGCCTGGTTGCCATGATCTTCATGTCCTATTTCCCATACAGAATCCTTGAGAAACTGACAGTACCCATTTATATTGCGGCTGTAATACTGTTCTTTTTACTGATTCCTTTTGGACGAACCGTAAATGGAGCCAAAAGATGGGTTATTATAGCGGGTGTTTCTATTCAGCCTGCGGAGGTTGCTAAGGTGGCAGCCATTATTTTCACTGCAACAATGATCATCAAGCTGCAGAAGAATCTGCTGACATTCAAGGGATATTCGGTAGCTTTACTGTTCCCGGCAATTCTGGCATTTATGGTATATAAGATGACCAGGAATCTTAGCTCTGCCATTATCATTCTTGGAATCACTATCATCATGCTCTTTGTAGCAACTCCGGGATATAGGAGATATGTTCTTGTTGCCCTGGGGCTGGCGGCTGTGGTGGTCGTTGGAGTGGCGCTGATTGCCAACTCGGAGGACAGCAGCGGCATGAACTACAGATTCAAGCGAGTTCTGGCATGGCTTGATCCAAATGCCTATGCATCTGATGAGAGTTTCCAGACCCTTCAGGCTCTTTATGCCATTGGCTCGGGAGGCATTTTCGGTAAAGGCCTTGGAGAAAGTATGCAGAAGATGAAGCTCCCCGAAGCTCAGAATGATATGATCTTTTCCATTATCTGCGAGGAGCTTGGACTTTTTGGAGCCATCGCAGTTATGCTTATGTTCATTCTTTTGATCTGGCGCCTTATGATCATTGCCAACAATGCCCCGGATATGTATGGAGCTCTTTTGGTAATAGGAGTTATGGGACATATTGCGATTCAGGTCATTCTTAACATTGCAGTTGTTACAAATACAATTCCCAATACCGGAATCACCCTTCCCTTCATAAGTTATGGAGGATCGGCTGTTATTATTCAGCTGGCAGAGGTCGGAATCGCTCTAAACGTCGCAAGAAACATAGGAAGATACTGATACTATGGCAAGAAAGAGAAGAAGACGCCCCTCCGGAGCAAGGAGAAGAAGAGAATATGTAAGCTATCGCCCGAGTTTTCGGGAGAGGATCGAGGATTTTCATCCCCTGGAGAAGATACTGCATTCCTTGAAATACAGCAGGAGCCTGTATATTATCGCGGGAATCATCCTGACCCTCCTGATAATTGCCTGGGCAGCTTTTAAGTATGTGCTTGATAACTACACCGTTACCAATATCTATGTAAACGGAAATACCCATTATACCAACGAAGAAATCATTGACATGGTAATTGATGGGAAACTGGACAACAATTCCCTGTTTCTGTCGCTGAAATACAGAGACAAGAGTATTGAGAACGTGCCCTTTGTTGAGAAGATGGATGTGGATATTATTTCTCCCGATACCATCAGGATCAATGTTTACGAGAAATCAATTGCCGGATTTATCTCATATCTGGGACATTACATGTATTTTGACAGGGACGGAATAGTTGTTGAGAGTTCCCGTGAGCCGTCGGACAACGTTCCACAGGTTTTAGGGCTTGACTTTAACTATGTGGTGCTCTACGAAAAACTTCCCGTTGAAAATGACAAGGTCTTTTCCGAGATTTTGGATATCACTCAGCTTCTCGACAAATATGAGCTCAATGCCGATAAAATATTCTTCGATAAAGAGTATAATGTTTATCTATATTTCGGTGGTGTAGAGGTGAGTCTGGGCACCAGTGATTTCATTGATGAAAAAATAATTCAGCTTCAATATATCCTTCCGAATCTTGAAGGCAAAAATGGAATTCTGGAAATGAAGGATTTTGACGAAGATACGAAAAACATCACTTTTGAAGAAAAAAAACAGTAAATTGTCTTAACAAAATCGAAAATTTTGCTGAAAAAAATTGGTTGATAATTGAAAAAAAAAATCGTATCATAGCTATTAGGAGTCTATGAAGGTTATGAAGGAGGAGTCACTTTGCTGGAGATAAAGTCAAACGAGGCTGAATCTGGCTGCAAAATCATCGTTGTTGGGGTT
>JAILMY010000018.1 GCA_024692165.1 Butyrivibrio sp.
GGCTCACTTTAACGCGAAAAAAAGTACCATCCCCATGGGCTATACCCACGAAAACAGTACTCGGCGTGCACCGCCAGGGTCTCGAACCCTGGACAACCTGATTAAGAGTCAGGTGCTCTACCAACTGAGCTAGCGGTGCATCTTATTTAGTGGCTTGCGCCATGTCTTAACGACAAGTGATATCTTACTACGGCGAAAAGAGAAATGCAAGCATTTTTTTCAAAAATTTTTAAAAATTTTTTAGTTCCTAGTGTTTATGCGGTTTTCACGAGATATTTTTTGTGATAAATTAGATAAGGATGTTGTTCGGATGACAAAATTAGTGATTTTTTAGGAGAAATATGATATTTGATACCCACGCTCATTATGATGATGAGCAGTTTGATATAGACAGAGAAGAGCTTCTTGGCAGTATGAAGGAAGCTGGAATAGAAACCATTGTTGATGTGGGAGCCAGTATTGAGACCACGAAAAAGGCTCTTGATCTTGCCCACAAATATGATTTTATCTATGCGGCGGTTGGAGTTCATCCCAGCGAGGTGGAAGAGCTGGATGACAGTAAGCTTGAGCTTTTAAGATCCTTAAGCAGGGATGAGAAGTGTGTCGCCATAGGTGAGATTGGCCTTGATTATCACTGGCCGGATCCTGATCCTGAGCTTCAGAAGGAATGGTTTATAAGGCAGCTTGATCTTGCAAGACAGGAGAAGCTTCCGGTGATAATCCACTCCAGAGATGCGGCTGCTGATACCATGGACATTCTGAAGGCACAGCACGCAGAAGAGATCGGCGGAGTAGTTCACTGTTTTTCCTATTCTAAAGAGATAGCAAGGCAGTGCGTTAAATTGGGTTTTTATATCGGAATCGGCGGCGTTCTGACTTTCAAAAATGCCCGTAAGATGGTGGAGGTCATGGAAGATACCCCTATGGACAGGATTCTTCTTGAGACTGATTGCCCTTACCTTGCACCGGAACCCTTTAGAGGAAAGCGCAACAGTTCTTTATACCTGCCATATGTGGTTCAGAAGATGGCCGAAGTTAAGGGCATCAGCACCGATGAGGTTATCAGCATCACCAGGGAAAATGCGCGGACCATGTACGGATTACAGGATAGATGATGAATGGAGGATCAGATGGCATATTTAGGAAATAGTGCCAGGACAAAAGAAGTCCTTTCAAAATATGGAATGAGCGCCAAAAAGAAATTTGGCCAGAACTTCCTTATAGACAGCCATGTTCTGGATGGAATCGTAAGTGCAGCCGGGGTTACACAGGACGACTGCGTACTTGAAATTGGTCCGGGGATCGGAAGTCTTACTCAGTATCTGGCAGAGGCAGCAGGACAGGTGGTGGCGGTGGAGATCGACAAGACCCTGATCCCGGTGCTATCGGATACTCTTTCAGAATATAACAACGTAACAGTCATCAATGAAGATGTTCTCAAGGTTGATATTGCGGATATTGTGGAGAAGCATAACGCCGGGAAGCCCATAAAGGTTGTGGCAAATCTTCCATATTACATTACTACGCCTATAATTATGAAGCTTTTTGAGAGCGGAGCTCCTATTGAGAGCATAACCGTAATGGTTCAGAAGGAAGTGGCGGACAGAATGGTGATGGGACCGGGAAACAAGGACTACGGCTCTCTTTCATTGGCAGTGGGCTTTTATGCCAAGGCAGAGCCTGTAATGGATGTTCCCCCAAGCAGTTTTATTCCTCAGCCGGGAGTTGGTTCGGCTGTGGTGAGACTCACTAGATATAGTGAGCCGGCTGTTAAGGTTTCAGATGAAAAATACATGTTTGAAATAATAAGGACAGCTTTCAATCAGAGGAGAAAAACGCTGTCTAATGCGCTTTCCAACAATCCTGCCCTGAAGGTTTCAAGGCAGCAGGTGCAGAATGGGCTGGAAAGTATGGGCCTTAACGGAATGGCCCGCGGGGAAACACTTAGTTTAGAGCAGTTTGCGCGTCTTTCGGATATTTTACAAAGAAGTGACGCTATGATAAACTAACACTATATATAGTATTGTTGGCACCAAAGAGGTAGATATTTTGGATAAAGTTGAGTACAAAATCAGGGCGGACGAGATAAAAGCTCTGATTGGGGAAGGCAGATATGCCGAAGCAGTTAAAATTGCTGATACCATAGATTGGAAGCGTGTTAAGAGCGTTTCGATGCTCTGCACAATCAGTGACTTATATAAGATCAACCGTAGATTTGAAGAGAGCCGTGATGTTCTGTTAATGGCGTATGACAAGCATCCGACAGGAAGACTTATAGTTTATTCTCTCTGTGAACTGGCTATCAAGATGGGAGAATTTGTACAGGCGGTTGAGTACTACAAGGAATTCGTAAGGATCGCACCAAGAGATCCCGGCAGATATATACTTCAATACAAGCTCTATGAGGCACAGGAAGTCAGCCTGGAAGAGCGTATCGCTGTTTTAGAGGAGTTAAAGAAGCACGATTACAGAGAAAGATGGGCTTATGAACTGGCGTACCTTTATCATAGGGTAGGCCTTACTACTGAGTGCATTGAAGAGTGCGATGAGATGTTCCTTTGGTTTGGAGAGGGCAGATATGTCATGAAGGCCCTTGAGCTTAAGGCACTCCATGAACCTCTTTCTCCTGAGCAGCAGGACAGATACAACCGATTCAAGAATAAAAACAGCATGGTGGATGAGCCGGTGGCTCAGCCACAACAGGAGACAGAAGGTGAGCAGATTCCGGCCGACACCAAGCAGCCAACCAAGGAAATGCCGCCTATAACTGATGAAGTGATTAAGGCTTACAATGACGGTCAGTCAATGCCAGAGACAGATCAGTCAGAGCCACAGTATGAATCTCAGGTTTCCCAGGAGACAATTGTTTACCCGGGCAGGGAAGTAGCTCCGGAGCCGGAGATCAACTATCCTCCTATCCATGAGATAAAAGAGCCTTCTGTTGACGTCAGTGCTTATAACACTATGAATCTTCAGGAGACACTGGCAGAAGGTCTTAGAGAGATCATAGCTTCAGAGAAGGCTTCATCTGATGGTGATATGCAGGAATTGTTCTTTGATACACAGTCTGTTGATATTCCAAGCGCACCAAACACCGGAATTGATATCAAGTATGGCGGCAACGGACCTATTCTTGGAGAAGCCAAGGATGAGAATCCTAAACCGGAGATTACTCTTGATTCTTTAGATGATGCTAAGGAAGAACCAAAGGATGAGGAGAATGTTGTAAGACCTGATTACAAGCCCGCCTTCGGCACTGGTATTTACGAAGAGAAACCTCTTGAGGATGAGGTTCCTGGTGCTGTAATTCATCCAAATGCAAGTTATCAGATGCCATCACACTTCGAGAGCATGCTTTCTCAGGAGCTTGATGGTCAGATCAGCATGGCTGTTTCTCCGGATCCTATTGTTGAGAAGCAGATTACAGGCCAGATCAGTATTTCAGATTATATGGAGGACTGGGAACAGTTCAAGAAGAGTCAGCAGGAGAAGCAGCTCCAGAGCGTCAAGAAGAGAGTTGCCGACGAAACTGGTGACATGTTTGCTGACTTTGATGAGAAGACCAAGGCCGGACTTCAGGAGAAGATTGAAAAGGCCATTTCAGATGCCATCAAGAAGGAGCAGTATGAGAAGGCTTCCGGAAGAAGCGACTGGTCCATAAACAGAGAAGATGTTATCAGCGCAGCTGCTGATGAGGTTGTAGAATCCCACGAGCTTGAAAATACAAGGGAACTGGAACCTGTAGATGATGCTGCAGATTTAGAAGATGCTAAAGATCAGAGAGAAACTAAAGAGGCTGTGACAGAAGATTCTGCAGATGAAGAGGAGAAGGCTGTCGAAGAGACTTCAGCAGAGGTTTCTGAAGACGAGGAGCCTGTAGCAGAGGAAGAGGCATCTGCAGAAACAGAAGAAAATGATGATGCTGAGGCAGAATCTGAAGAAACTGATACTGACGAAGCAGAAAATAAGGATGGTGAAGCAGCTTTAGAAGCGGCAAAGCCGGACGAAACAGAAAATGAGACCTCAGAAGACGATGAGGAATCCGAGGATGAGCAGAAAGAGTCTGAGCCTGTAGAGCGTAAGCCTGAGCCGGAGCTCAGACAGCCAAGAAAGCCGGAATCTCACAAGAATGAGAAGAGGGCCTTAGATGGTCAGAGAAAACATATCGGAAACAGAGAGATCGAGGAGCGTGTCAGAACCATGACTCCGGAGGAGAAAGAACTCTTTGGACCGTATATTCATCATAAGAAGTCAAGACGCCAGATCATCAACGCCATTGATAATCTCAGCATGGATGCTTTCAGCGGAAATGCCATTGTTACCGGCGAAGAGGGCGCAGGAACAGTTAACCTTGCCAAGGGCCTTATAAAGGCTATGCAGGCTTCTGATTCCAACTTCAGCGGAAAGGTTGCCAAGATCACAGCCAACACTCTCAATAAGAAGAGCACAGCCAGCATCTTTGAGAAGCTTGCCAACGGAGCTCTTATCATCCAGAGAGCAGCGGATCTGACAGCAGAAACTGTTGGAGAACTTCTTAAGATCCTGCAGGAAGAGAACAAGGGTCTTGTTATTGTTATGGAAGATACAAAGGAAGACATGGACAAGTTCCTTGATAAGAATCCATCTCTTAAGCAGAGCTTTAATGTAAGAGTTGATATTGAGGCACTTGATGATGATTCACTGGTAGCGTACGCGAGACAGTATGCTCTTGAAAGAGAATATGCAATTGATAACCTTGGTATCCTGGCACTCCATACCAGAATTTCGGAGAGACAGACCCTTGATCACGAAGTAACCGTGGCAGAGGTCAAGGATATAGTAGATGATGCCATCTACTACGCTGAGAAGAGGACTATTGGCCATTTTGTGGACGTCATCGTCAACAAGCGCTATGATGAAAATGACATGGTTATCTTAAGAGAAAAAGATTTTATGCACTGATATAAGAATACTACTTGAGGGGGCAAGCTTTATGGGGCAGAAAGTATTTATATCTGAAGCTGACGAATATTTATTTGGACAGGGAACGCATTACGAAATCTATGAGAAGCTTGGAGCTCACCCATCTGAAGAGCATGGGAAAAAAGGCTATTTCTTTGCAGTTTGGGCACCGAATGCTGCAAGCGTACATTTAGTGGGAGATTTTAACGGCTGGGATGAAAATGCCAGCCCTATGGAGAGAACCAAGACAGGAAACATCTGGACAGCATTTATTCCCGGAGTTCCAATCGGTTCTTTATACAAGTATCTTATAACTGCGCAGGACGGCAGAAAGCTTTATAAGGCCGATCCATATGCTAATTTTGCCGAGCTTCGCCCCGGAAATGCTTCAAGAACTGCTGATCTTTCAGGTTTTAAGTGGTCTGATGACAAGTGGTACAAGGCTCTTGAAGGCAAGGATATGACCAAAGAGCCCATCGCTATCTATGAATGTCAGATTGGCTCATGGATGAAACATCCGGATGGAACAGAGGACGGCTTCTATACATACAGACAGTTTGCGGACAGAATAGTTGAGTATCTCAAGGAGATGCGCTATACCCATATCGAGCTTATCGGAATCGCAGAGCACCCTTTTGACGGATCCTGGGGCTATCAGGTTACAGGATATTATGCTCCTACAGCCAGATATGGTGAGCCCACTGATTTTATGTATCTAGTGGACAAGCTTCACAAAAATGGTATCGGTGTGATCCTTGACTGGGTACCTGCTCATTTTTGTCCTGATGAATTTGGACTGGCATGCTTTGACGGACAGTGCATCTATGAAGATCCGGACCCAAGAAAGGGAGAACATCCCGATTGGGGCACCAAGATAT
Source organism: Butyrivibrio sp. (assembly GCA_024692165.1). Classification (GTDB taxonomy): domain Bacteria; phylum Bacillota; class Clostridia; order Lachnospirales; family Lachnospiraceae; genus Butyrivibrio. Next base: position 5,820 of record JAILMY010000018.1, read on the forward strand.
TTAACCTGGGCAAGCCTGAGGTAAAGAACTTCCTAATTGCCAATGCACTTTACTGGATCAGGAAGTTCCATGTGGATGGACTCAGGGTTGATGCCGTTGCTTCAATGCTTTATCTGGACTATGGCAAACAGGATGGACAGTGGGTGCCAAATAAGTACGGCGACAACAAGAACCTGGATGCCATCGAGTTCTTCAAGCATTTCAACAGTGTTGTCAGAGGTACGTATCCTCAGATCCTCACTATTGCAGAGGAATCCACCGCATGGCCTAAGGTTACAGCTAAACCTGAAGATGGCGGACTGGGCTTTGCTTTTAAGTGGAATATGGGATGGATGCATGATTTCTGCGAATACATGAAGCTGGATCCATACTTCAGGCAGGGAGCTCATTACATGATGACCTTTGCCATGAGTTATAACGATGCAGAAAATTATATTCTTCCTCTGTCCCATGACGAGGTTGTACATTTAAAGTGCTCTATGGTTGAAAAAATGCCAGGCTACAAGGTAGACAAGTACGCCAACCTTCGTGTGGGCTACACCTATATGTTTGGTCATTCAGGCAAAAAACTCTTATTCATGGGTCAGGATTTTGGCCAGGAGAGAGAGTGGAGCGAAAAGAGAGAGCTGGATTGGTTCCTTCTTGAAAATGACCTCAACAGAGGAATGAAGGACTATGTGGGTAAGCTTCTTGAGCTTTACAGAAAGTACCCGGCACTTTATGAGGTAGATAACGACTGGGGCGGTTTTGAATGGATCAATGCAGATGACAAGGAACGCAGCACCTACAGTTTCTATAGAAGAGCATCCAATGGAAGAGATAACATTCTCTTTGTGCTTAATATGACTCCTGTAGAGCGCAAGGGCTTTATGGTGGGAGTTCCTTTTGAGGGGACCTACACAAAGCTTCTTGATAGTGCGCAGACTATTTACGGCGGCATGGGAAGCGCAGTTCCTGACAAGATCAAGGCAGTCAAGGGACTTTGCGATTATAAAGATTACAGCATTACAATGGATCTTCCGCCTTACGGTGCTGAGGTATTTCTTTTCCAGAATCCAGATGCGCCAAAGGAGACAAAGAGTGCTCCCAAGGCAACAAAGACAACAAAAACTGCAGTAAAAACCGCAGCAAAGACTGATGTAAAGGCCAAAAAGCCCGTAAAATCAAGCAAAAAGAAATAATTAAAGATTTATAAGGTCTTGACCGAAATAGAAGGTGATGAATGAATGTTCATCACCTTTTTGCGTTATATTATAAAAAATTGAGGTAAAGCATGAAAATTGATTTCCAGACAATTACCGGTAACAAAATGGGTAGGGAGCTGGAGAGCACTGGAATGGATTCCAGAAGCAGCTTTGAGCCCGGAACCGGTAAGACAGATTCTGTCGGTGGAAATGCGTATGTAGCGCAGCTGGACTTTAGTATCTTTAGTAATAATGCATATGCACAGCACACCAGAACCGCTGAGAACATCAGCGAAATGGCGCAGAACACGGATGTTTGGATGCAGCATAATTATATGGCTCTTTTATCGAATACCATGTCTGAGGAGGACTATGGCAAGGCCTTAGAGGATGGATTCGATATCAAAAATATGGATAGCACAGAAACCGTCACTATTCTTGATAAGATCAAGGGGGCACTTTTGGAGGGCGGTGTCTCTGTTGCCGGTTTTAATGATGACCTTAGCATTGACAAGCTTGCAAAGATTACCGGAAGCAGGTCTTTTGCTAATGCGCTTCAGAAGAGCTTTCATGAGAATGATATCCCTGTAACATCAGACAATGTGAGAGAAGCAAAGGTGGCCTATGAAGAAGTGGCAGATATTCAGAGGCTTGACACTGATGCGGAAAAATATCTGATACAAAATGGAATGACTCCGACCATCGAAAATATTTATCTGGCTTCCCATAGCACCAACGGAACCAGCATTTCCGGCAGGGGATTTTATGCCCAGGATACTGATGGTTATTTTGCCATGAAGTCAGAAGTTTACGACTGGGAGCAGCTTGATCCACAGATTGATAAAGTCATTGAGGAAGCAGGTCTTTCGGAAAATGACGAAAGTGTCAGAGAAGAGGCCAGATGGATAGTTCGTGAAGGGATACCTCTGACAGCGGAGAGCCTTCAGAGACTTAACGAAATAAGATCCATCTCTTTTCCCATATCTGAGGAGCTGGGGGCAAAGGCAATTGCTGCGGCTATAGCAGATGGAAGAAAGCCCCGCAGTGCCAGCCTGGCTGATCCAAGAAGCAACTTCGAAAAGGCAGCACAGATAAACGAAGACACCGGAAGGATTACAGAAGACGATATCAGGACTGCGGTTCAGCAGGGAAAAGAGCTGAATCTTAAGAACCTGATTGGTGAAAACCGCCTGAATACAAATGAGACCTTGAGAGTCTCAGAATGCGCTATTGAAAATAGCGATAGCAGAGTGGTTGAGGCAAGACTACAGCTTGAAGAGGTGCGTCTTAGAATGACAGTTGAAGCCAATAGACAGCTTTTGTCCAGCGGCTTTTCAATTGATACAGCTCCAATGCAGGATCTGATCGATAAACTAAAGACTATCCTTGGTCAGATGGGCGATGAAAGCGCCGGAGCAGCTTTGGATGAAATAGCTGAGGTCACACCTGCAAGCAGAAGCTACATTTTTACCGCCACTTTATCAAAGGTCAGCATAATTGCCAATGGACCGGTGGATATTACCGGGGCAATGGGAGATGGCCTTTCCACAGCAACTCTTAGCGAGATCAGTGACACATCAAAGCGGATGTCACTTCGCTATGAGCAGGCGGGAAAAGAATATGAGACCATGATGACAAAGCCAAGAAGTGATCTTGGGGACAATATAAAGAAGGCCTTTGGAAATGTGGACGAGATCCTTCAGGAGATGGATATCGAGATAACAGAGGATAACAGGCGCGCAGTAAGGATCCTTGGTTACAACAGCATGGAGATAAACGAGGAAAACCTGGAAAGAGTAAGATCCTGGGATCAGATGCTGAAGGCAACTCTGGACAGAATGAAGCCCGGTGCGGTTTTAGAGCTTATAAGAGATGGCAAAAATCCTTTGGGAATGACCATCGAGGAGCTGGCAGAGGGGCTTGATAAGGGCTTTAAAGATGGAGATGATGGATCCGAGGGAAAAGATCACAGGGGCGATGAGAAGTATTCCAGATTCCTGTACAAGCTTGAGCACTCAGGAGAGATAACTGATGCTGAAAGAAGCTCCTTTATCGGAATCTACAGACTGTTCCATACCCTGAAAGCCAATGATTATCAGGCTATCGGATCGGTACTTAAGACCGGGGAGGACATGACTCTGGGCAATCTGATAAAAGCCACAAGAACCCAGAAAAGTGCCGGAAGAGGCATGGAGTACACCGTGGACGACAGCTTTGGCGGCCTTGGAGCTAAGGAAGCATCTACGTCATTAAAAATTGATGAACAAATTCAAATGGCATTTAGGTTTTATAGTGCCAAAGCCGATATAGTATATGAGAATCTTGAGCCTGAAAAGTTAAAGAGCGCAAACCCTGATGAAAGCACGTTATTGCCTGGACTTGCAGACAAGCTTCAGGATGCTGGAAACAATGATGAGCTGACAAGGGAATACTATGCTCAGGAGACAAGGCACATCAGAGATATAGCTTCGGGAAAAGAGGCAGAGCCTGCCTTTGAGGAACTAAAGTCAGTGGATATAGCCACCAGCTTTAGTAATCTTGAAGCAATGATCTCAAATAGAAGGGCAAGAAGGACCGAAGGCATCTGGAAAGACCTCAAAGAGGAGCAGACAGTGCTGGTTGATGCCCTGGATGAGGAAGGCTATGAGGACGTTTACAGAAACACTCTTAGCAACTTGTCAGACCGGATGCAGGAAGTTCTTTTTGACAGGGAGAATTCCTATCTCGATGTCAGAGCTATAACACTGATGCAAAAGCAGCTGTCAGTCATGAGTATGAGCTCTGAAAGGGGATCCTTTGATGTACCGGTCGAAATTGAAGGGCAAAAGATTTCCATGCACATTACTTTAAAGAGTGACGAAAGCATGGATTCAAGGATGGAAGCCAGTATTCAGACCTACGAATATGGTCTTATCACTGCTACTTTATACGAAAAGAGTGGAATGATAAACGGAATGCTTACCACAACAAATGGTAAGAGCCCGGAGGAAACTGAATATCTGGAGAGCGTTAGAACTAAAATGTGCGTTAAACTGGCTGAGAAACTAAAGGATGTTGGCGTGGGCCAAGATACAATTGCAATCCTTTACCATACGCAGACACAGCCTACCTCAGTAGGGAAAACTAATGCAACTGCCACGGATGGCAACACAAAGAAAATTACTGAAACCAGTAGATTACTGGCCATGGCAAAAGCATTTATAGAGGCTCTGTAAGTATTTTTACAGGGCGGAAACGAGGTAGAAAATGAAGGTTAATTACAATGTGTCCGCGATGATAGCTAATAATGCACTACAGAGAAACGATACTCTTTTATCCGAATCTTTAGAGCGACTATCAAGTGGTCTGAAAATCGCAAACGCCAAGGACAATCCTTCGGGACTTGCAATGTCCAGAAGAATGAACTCCCAGATTGAGGGCCTTGGAGTGGCAGGAAACACAGCAAATGATGCGATTTCCATAGTTCAGGTTGCAGACGGCACGCTCTCTGAGATTCAGGATATTCTCCAGAGAATGAATCAACTTTCTATTCAGGCAAGTACTGATACCCTCACAGATTCTGACAGAGAAACGATCCAACAGGAAGTAACGCTCTTGAAAGATGAGATTGAGAGGATGGCTGCAACTACCCAGTTCAACGGTCAGGCTATTCTCGATGGCTCTTTTGACCTTAAAGGCTATGCTACCGTTTCAGAAGACGGCGGCGCAGCAGTTACGGATCCTTCAGTTAAAGTTGTGACCTATTCCGACCTCATTGAGGCGGGACAGTATGAGATCACCGGAATTGATGTGTCTTACCTGCATCTTACAGGTTCAACAGGCGTTGATAAAAAAGGTATCTTCTTCGAGAACGATTGTGAGCAGAACATTAAGATCAGCAGAATTACTTCCACGGGAAAAGAGGATTATATGCCCAGCGGAATGATTGCAAAGATCGACGGTGATGTTCTCACACTCAGTGATAGTACAGGCAAAAAAGTCAGCGTTCAGATTGACAGACACTTTAATGGAACCATCAATCTCGATCTTACAGCCAACGGCGCAATGACAATGCAGGTTGGAGCAAATGAAGGTCAGACAATAGATATAAGAATTCCTAAGGTTGGACTTACAACACTTGGAATCTACAACATGGATATGGCAAATCCTATAGGTGCAAGGGAAGCAATTGAGAATGTAAAGGGAGCCCTTGCGGAAATCAGCAATATCAGAAGCAGACTTGGTGCATATCAGAACAGACTTGAGCATACTTCAAGCAGTCTTGACATCACAGTGGAAAACATGACAGCAGCATATTCCAGAATCATGGATGTGGACATGGCCGAAGAGATGACGGTGTACTCAACCCAGCAGGTTCTCTCTCAGGCAGGAATTTCAATGATGGCACAGGCTAACGAAAGACCTTCACAGATTTTACAGCTGCTTCAGTAAAAATTGAGATTCAAAAAATAATTCCAACAAGTAAAGGAGAACAGAATGACTCAGGAAAGAAAAAAGGAGTACACTCTCAGGATCACTCAGGCCAATAAGACACAGATGATCACGATCCTCTACGAAATGGTGCTGGATTATATGAAAGAGGCAAGGGATGCCATAAGCATCGGCGACAAAGAGATGGCAAATCTTAAGCTAAGCCATGCCCAGAGCTGCATTGACGAGCTTATAAGATCCGTAAATTTAAATTTTGATCTTGGAAGAATGCTCTTTCAGATTTATATCTTTTCCAAAAAAGAACTCATGATGGCCGGAATAAATTACAGTATCCACAGAATTTGGAAGGTGGAACAAAATTTCAAAACCCTGCATGCGGCTTATAAAGAGACGGAGAAGGAAGATACCAGTGCTCCGACAATGGGAAACGCTCAGTCAGTTTTTGTAGGGCTTACTTACGGAAAATACAGTCTGAATGAGGATGTGACGGCATCTTCATTGAATCGTGGAATCATGGCTTAAGAATTTCTTAAGAATATTAATTTCTGAGAGAGTTTTTACAACGATATAATTAATAAGAAGCGATATACCAAATGGCGGGTGGAAACGAATGTTTGTTGACATAGTTTTTAACCCGTCATTTTTCAATGTTTGTCAAGGTGGTGAACGTGTTCGATTTTACCCTAATAAATTATTAATTGTGCAAAGTGACGATTTGAAAATAGGTGATTGACGAGTAAAAAATTTTTTGCTAATGTCTTTAATCGCGAGCTCGAGCAAGCCATCACCAAGCAGGGTGATGTAAGTGTGTGGTCGGCATAGTTTTAGTGCGTGGGGCTTCTTGTTCCATTCTTGAACGAGTTTTTTAGACTCTTCATTGCATTCTGCAAAGAAATGTCATTAAAACTGATAATCTAGTGCCAAGATGTAGAATGGGTTTACGACGGCTAGTAAATAGCCGTCGGGAAGCTCAACGTGAAAAAACGATTTGAAAGGAGAGGATTCCGATAAATACAGTTTTATACTTGTTTTTGTCCGGAGCGGTTTTCACTGACCTCTACAAAGACAAGATCTATAATGCATGGGTGATACCCGGACTCTTAATCGGTCTGATAACGGCTTTATGGCAAGGACAGGAGAGATTCCTAAATGCGCTGATGGCGGTTGGAGTATCATTTTTAGTACTGATGCCGGTCTATTTTGTAAAAGGCATCGCAGCTGGTGATGTAAAGTTATTTTTATCCACAGCATCTTTTTTATCAATGCAGGACTTATATTCCTGTATCCTATTTTCTTTCCTGATTGCAGGAGCAATTTCACTGGGAATTTTAATATTTAAGAGAAACAAGAAAACGATTCATTTTGCGATACCGATCATGGCCAGCACGATCTTTGTTCTGGGAGGTACGCTATGAACAGGTTAAAGCTTGCTATATGTGACAAAGATGAAATCTATTGCCACAGGCTTGATGAGTATTTTCGGGGGAATTTAAAGCTATCCTTCGATATTCTCTCTTTTACCGATCTATCAATACTTTGCAGCTTTGAAAAAGAGGATCCGATATCGCTTCTGATCATTTCAGAAACACTCTTCCGGGAACTTAAACAAAAATTTTGGCCAATGCATCTTAAAAATATTCTTGTTTTGGACGAGGGAAGAGGAAATGGCATGGAGGTGTCTTATGAAGGTCTTTGCGAGGGTGAAATAAGAATCGTTCATGCGAGCAAATATCAGGAAGCATCTAAGATAGTTGATAGTATTATTGATTTTTGTGTTGAACACCCTGATGAATTCGGAGTAGCCAGTATTAATGCTTCGGTGACAAAGGGAAATGTTATTGGTTTTTTTTCGCCCATCGGGAAGTGCGGACAGACGCACTTGGCACGAGAGGTCGCAAAGAACCTTGCTGCGAAAGGAAAAACTATTTTTCTTAGCTTTGAGAGCTTCTCATCACTTCCTTATCTGCTGGGAGTCAGTGGCAAGGCGGATATGACAGATCTTCTTTACTACGCTGAATGTGAGCGGTCGAAGATAAGTCTTTTTCTGGAAAAGATAAAGATATCAAGAGATGGAGTTGATTATATTCTTCCGGCAAGGACTTCAATGCAGCTAAAGGACATAAGCTTTGAGAAAATGAAGAATCTTTTGGAAATACTCACTCAGGATGCGGGTTATGAATATGTGGTCTTGGATATGACGGACTATCCTGAAGGATTTTTGGATATCCTGCTGATGTGCAAAACAGTGGTGACCATCATCAAAGATAATCAGCTGGACAGCTTCAGACAAAAGCAGTATGAAGAAATCCTTATGGGTAGTGGCTATGAAGAGCTCAGATCAAAAACAAAAAAGATCCTGTTGTCTGATATGAGAGACAGAAAAGCTTTTGAAGCCTGTGTTTTAGAGGTGATAAAAGGAGAAGATCACTGATGGAACTTAGGGCTGAAGAGTTAAAAAAGGCAGTGCGTCAGCAGGTGGTAAACGCCATAGACTACACTAAGGATATCAGTGATGAGGAAATGTATGAGCTCATAGACAAGGAAATTATCCGCAGGACCAGAAGCCTTATGATGTCGGTGGATGACAGGAAAAGCCTTAGGATGCAGATATTTCACTCCATCAGAAAGCTGGATATTCTTCAGCAGCTGGTGGATGACTGTACTGTGACGGAAATAATGATCAACGGTACTGAGAACATATTCATTGAGAGAAACGGTTCCATCAGAAAATTCGAAGGAGCCTTTGAATCAAAAGAAAAGCTCGAGGATGTGGTTCAGCAAATTGTTGCAGGTTGCAACAGAGTAGTAAATGAGTCATCGCCGATTGTAGATGCCAGGCTGAGCAACGGATCACGAGTTAATATAGTTTTGAACCCGGTGGCGCTAAATGGACCAATCATTACCATAAGACGCTTTCCGGAAAAGCCCATTACCATGGACAGACTTATAGCTCTGGGATCAATTTCAGAATACCTTCGAGATTACCTGTCAGTACTGGTAAAGGCTGGATACAATATTTTTATCTCTGGTGGAACCGGATCTGGTAAAACCACCTTTCTAAATGCACTTTCAGATTTTATTCCCAAAGACCTACGTGTGATTACTGTCGAAGATAATGCTGAACTTCAGATAACCGGAGTTCCCAACTTGGTTCGCTTAGAATCAAGGAACGCCAATGTGGAGGGCTGCCGTGAGATCACTATAAGAGATCTCATAAAATCCTCTCTGCGAATGAGGCCGGACTGGCTCATAGTTGGTGAGGTCAGGGGCGGTGAGTGTGTGGATATGTTGCAAGCAATGAATACAGGTCATATGGCCATGTCCACAGGTCATTCAAACAGCGCAAAGGATATGCTCTACAGAATTGAGACCATGAGTCTTATGGGTATGGGAGAACTTCCGCTTCCGGCGGTAAGAGGACAGATATCTGCCGGAATAGACATTATTGTTCATCTTGGCAGATTCAGAGACAAATCAAGAAAAGTGGTTGAGATTTGCGAGCTGGAAAAAGAGCTGGACTCAATGGGAAAAATTACTCTCAATCCCCTGTTTCGTTTTGAGGAGGACAGAGATAGCATCGCATCTGGCCTCGCAGGCTTTGAGGGTGAAAGAATTAAAGGAACATGGAGGGAAGTAGGTGAACTTAAAGATAGACAAAAACTTGTGGCGGCAGGTCTTGACCTTCCGGCTAAGCGCGGCTGATCTTCCATATTTCCTGCAGGGTGCGGTCATTGTCTTTCTGTTTGGAAAGCTCTTTTACGACTCCTATATAGCCATGGCAGTATTATCCCCCATGATGGTCTTCTGGGTACTGCTACAGAAATACATCGATAGGATGCGAAGACGAAGGATCATAGGAATCCAATTCAGAGATGCCATATATTCGGTGCTGACAAGTTTAAAGGCCGGATATTCAGTGGAGAATGCCTTTAGGGAATCCAGGAAAGATATGGAGCTTCTCTACGGAGAAAAAAGCGACATTGTCTTTTACCTGAGCAGGATATGCAAGGGACTGAAAAACAACATTCCCCTTGAGAAACTGATCTATGGATTCGGAAAGGAATGCGAGAACACAGATATCCAGGATTTCGCCATGGTGTTCAAGGTGGCAAAGCGAAATGGCGGAAATATGACTGAGATAATTGAAAGGACCATTGGGGTTATTTCCCAGAAGATCAGCGTAGAGAAGGAAATTGACGTGCTTATAAGCGCAAAGAGGCTTGAGGCAAGGATCATGGATATGGTGCCGTTTTTTATCATCTTCTATATCAGTTTTTCAAGTCCGGGATTCTTTGATGTAATGTATCACAATCCCTTTGGAATTGCGCTGATGAGCATATGCATGATTGTCTATGTGGTTGCATATCTGCTGTCGGAAAAGATAGTAAATATAAGCATTTAGGTGCGGGGAGTAACAATTATGAAAAAGAATACATCTCAGAATTCGCAGGAGGGATTTATCACCAGAAACCTGTATAAGCTGTCTCTTTTGATATACAGGAAGCTTATCAGGAAAAAACAAATGCCCGGAGCTGAAAATGTGAGAGCCTGCCTGTCAGCCTTGTATGAGACCAGGAATTTAAAGGAGATTGAGGAAAGCTACTACGCGAACAAGATAAGTATCGTACTTTTGGTGGCAATAGCCGGATGCTTTCTGGCGTTGATGCTCCATATTTCAACAATCCACGGCTCAGTGATTGAGGACGGCAATATTATCAAAAGAAGCGCTCCGGGAAGCGGAGAAGAAAGTCTGGAACTGGAGGCCAGGACCGAAGACGGAAAGGACCTGGGAGATTTTGAGCTTATTGTGGATGAGCAGGTTTATACCAGGAAGGAAGCGGATGCCCTTTTTGAGAAAGCGTCACGGGAGATGGAAAGGGTTTTTCTTGGAGATAATCCGTCGCCGGAGAGAGTAAGTGCGGACCTTAATCTGGTAAAAGAGCTGCCGGGATATCCCTTTGAGATTTCATGGCAGACAGAGGACTATGAGGTCATAAGCTACGATGGAAAGCTGGTGGCAGAGGATATTCCTAAAGAAGGCGAAGTTATACAGCTCACAGCTACCTATAAGTATGATGACAGGTCATGGCAGCAGGTGATTTACATAAATGTCATTCAAAGGAACCTGACTGCGGCAGAAAAAGCGAAAGCAGCCATAGATAGGCTTTTGGAGAGTGCAAATCTAAACTCAAGGTACCAGGAGAATCTTAAGCTTCCCGGGACCTATGAGGGAAGCCGGATTATCTGGAGTGAGAAGAAAGAGGATAACAGCCTGCTATTGCTTCTTTTAATGTGGATTGCCGGCGCAGCCTGTTTTGCACTAAAGGATAAAGAGCTTAAGGAAAAGGCATCGCAGCGAAGGCAGCAGCTTTTATTGGATTATCCACAGCTGGTATCACAGCTGGTGCTTTATTTGGGAGCAGGAATGACGGTAAGAAATATCTTTTTCAAACTGGCTGATGATTATGTGAAAAAGAGAGAAGAGGGAGGAAAGCCAAGGCATATGTATGAGGAGCTTCTAAGAACTACAAGGCAGTTGCAGGCCGGACAGTCTGAAGTAAAGGCATACGAGGCCTTTGGCCTAAGGTGCCAGGGGCAGGAGTACACAAGACTTTGCACGCTTCTGTCCCAGAACCTTCGAAAGGGGAACGGAGAAATTCTAAAGCTTTTACAGGAGGAATCCGGCAAGGCCTTTAACGACCGGATGGATACTGTAAGAAAGCTGGGAGAAGAGGCGGGAACTAAGCTTCTTTTACCAATGATACTGATGCTGCTTATTGTTATGGTGGTCATAATGATACCGGCATACCTGACATTTTAAGAATTATAAAAACGGAGGAAAAAATGAAGAAATTACGGAATAAGGCAAAAGCCGTAGGAACAAAGTTTATAGAGGGAGTTAAGGCTTTCTGGAAGGACGAATCCGGAATGGGTACAGTTGAGGTCATCCTGATCATCGTTGTCCTGATCGGACTAGTAATTGTGTTTAAGAAGGAAATTTCTGGAATTGTTGAAGATGTATTTAAGACCATCAGGGCAGAAACTCGTGAGATTACAAACTAAAGAAAAGGGATCAATAACCGTCTTTCTGTCGCTGTCCATCATGATAATACTTTCACTGGTTCTGGCGCTCTATCAGGGTGCCAGAACCAGTGCTGTAAGAATGAAGACAGAGTGCGTGGCGGATATTGCCATGAACTCAGTACTGGCGGAATACAGCAGGCAGCTATACGAGCAATATGGGCTTTTGATGGTGGATTCTTCATACGGATCCGGATCTCATAACGTATTAAATACGCAGGAACATCTAAAGAACTATGTACAGAAGAACTTTGACAGGAGTCTTTATGGAGGTGCAATAAATGCTCAGACCATGACTGCCATGTATTGCAAGGACGCGAGGCTAACCGGATATTCCCTTGCGACGGATAATGACGGAGAACCACTTGAGAGACAGATTCTGGCCTATATGGCAGCAGAACCTGTAGGTGAGCTGGTGAGTGAAGCGCTTGGAAATGTGGGGAGTCTTCAGGGCAGCGGCCTTGATACTACCGATGTTGATGAAATGGCGGCCGCGAACCAGGAGCTGATCGATTCCATAAAGCTTCCAAAGATCAAAAAAGAGGATGGCACAGAAGAAACAATTGCCGTAGGAAATCCGGCGGATGTGGTGAACTCCCAGAGGGGCATAAGTATTCTTGGATTGGCGATCAGAGATAGGAGCCGTATTTCCATGGCTAGGATCAATCCTTCCTTGTACGCATCAGGCAGGCAGCTAAGAAGTGGGACAGGACTTAGGCAAAATGTCGGAATTTCTGCCGGAGATAAGGTCTTACTGGATGAATACTACTTTGAGAAATGCAGCAGATATGGAGACGAACTGGATAAGTCCGTCCTGAAATACCAGATGGAGTATCTTACCTTTGGTCAATCCAGTGATTATGGGAATCTGGAAAAGATGGCCCAGACTCTCTTTTTCTGGAGAGAGGCATCTAATTACATCTACCTGATGGGCTGTGGACCTAAGCTTCAGGAGGCGGAAGCAGTGGCCGCTGCGCTTTCTGCGGTGGCTTTATGCCCGGAACTTAAAGAGCCAATCAAATATTCGATTATCTTTGCCTGGTCTTTTGCGGAGTCCATATCCGATCTTAGGATCCTGTTCGAGGGAGGAAGGGTTCCTCTTTTAAAAAGTGATTCCACATGGAATCTGGGGCTTTTGGAGATGTTTGATTTCAGGGGACATCTGCAAAAAACAGATTGCGGCGAAGGGCTTTATTACAAGGACTATCTAAGGATAAAAGCTCTTTTGACCCCTGAAAAGGAAAAGCTCACGCGTATGATGGACATCATGGAGATGGATATCAGGGCAACTGAAGGCAATGGAAGTTTTCAGATCGATGACTGCGTCGATGTTATGAGGGCAGAAATTGTTGTTGGCACAAGATTTGGCTACGAAGCGCAGATAGAGAGGGTATTTGGTTATGAAGAGTAAAAGATCCAAGGTGACCTTATCTGGTGCCATGACTCTGGAAGCATCCATAGCGCTGCCACTATTCATATTCTTTTTCCTAAACATTATGTCAGCGATCATGATCCTGGGAATACAGTCAGAGCTCGAGGCGGAACTTCATCAGACAGGAAGTGAGATAGCACTTAAGGCTTTCGATATCCGTCAGGGAGAGCAAATACTTGGAGGAGATGCGGACTTTGATGGGGGAATACTGGAAAGTGGTGGATATACTGTTTACGCAGCTGAGAAGATAAAAAATGATATGAAAAACCGGCTCTCTAAAAGTCCCGTTATGGACGGAGCCGGAAGTCTTAACTTTTTATCCTCGAGGGTAATGCAAGACGGAGACATTATTGACATTGTCGTCAGATATAAGGCCCATCCGGTCGTCAGCCTTATAGGATTTAAGAATTTTAACGTGGAATCTAGATTTTACGGCCACGCATGGACGGGCTATGACATCGGTGCAGGATCAGATACCGAGGAGCTTACGGAGGAGATGGTGTATGTCACCGAGCATGGTGAGGTATACCACCGAAATGTTGATTGCAAGTATCTGAAAACATCAGCCAAAAGTATTCCCTTTTCGGGAATTGATGATCACAGGAGCGTTGACCGCAGAAAATACTACCCCTGCGAATACTGCGGACAGGGAGTAAGCGGAGGCAATGTATTCATTACCAGCTATGGAGACAGGTATCATGGGAAGGTAGACTGTCCGGGGCTTAAGAGGAAGATTTACACCATATCGATTTTTGAAGTTGGAGGAAGAAGCCCGTGCAGTGCGTGTGGCTAAGGAATGAATGAGTTTTGAAATACTGGTTTTAATAGTTTTATTAATTGCAGCGGTTGAGGATTTCTTCAGAAAAGAGATTTCTCTTTGGCTGCCGATGGTCTGCGGACTTATCTCGCTGATATGTGTAATGGTGCAGTATTTAAATGCTAATCTGGACTATGCCGGAGTGCTGGCGTCGATGATTCCCGGAGCGATACTTCTTTTGGTGGCTTTTTCGACCGGGCAGGAGATTGGCTATGGAGATGGCCTGATGGCCCTTGCCATGGCACCGGTTTTGGGCTTTGACAGAACCTGTTTTGTTCTTATTATCAGCATGACATTGTCGTCCCTATATTCAATTTTGTATTTGATCATAAAAAGAGGGGGCCGAAAGAGCTCTTTTCCGTTTATTCCGTTTCTTGCGGTGGGAATGGGGGTGGCACTGCTTGCGTAAATGTAAGGCATATATGACTGTTGAGGCAGCTTTTGTGGTGCCTACCGTGATTTTTGTTTTTGCTGCGCTGATATATTTTTCCAACTATCTGTATACAAGGTGTGTGCTTGCTCAGGACTGCTACATTCTTGCTTTCAGGGCCGCGTCTTGTACAGACAGCGCTTATGGAGATGATCCGGGAGGATATGTGATGAACAGATGCTCAAAGGTAGCGGGTAATAAGTACTATGGGAGTAATAGACCCTGCTTTAGAGCAATTGTCAGAGGAAAAGAGATTGAAGTCTCCGCAAATACTGTGGTTAGACATTCAGTTGTAAGTAATGTGTTTGGACCACTAAGGAGTGGATGGAAACTTGACGTTACGCAGAAAGCGAAAAAGAGAGAGTATGCCGAACACATCAGAACAATTAAACGCATTAAGGATATTGGGTTAAAGGAGTAATCATGGAATATAAATATTATCGGGAGCTTAAGCACAATTATCTCATCGCTAAGGACTTAGGACTTGATAAGAGTAACTGTGACAGCTACCAGGTCAGAATTGTAAGAAATGGAAATCTTAAGGGCTTTGTGCCCTGTGACATCAGAACAATCAACAATGAGTATTTTTTATACTATGAAATCAATTCATTGCAGAGCATAAAAGACCGATTCTCATCAAAAGGCATGGGCTTGCAGCAGCTTGTCAGGTTGTTTTCTGATCTGAAAGCGGCACTGGAGAGCCTTTCGGAGTATCTGCTTGGAATAGAGAATATCGTACTTGATGCAGGAAGCATCTTTACGGATCTGTCCACAGGGGAATTTTACTTTTTGTATTGTCCCTTCGGAAATCAGGGAAAAGACTTTGCTTCTTTTATAGATGAGCTCTTTGATCTGGTAGATCATGACGACGAGGCGGCGGTAGAGATGGTTTACACCTGTAGCGAAAGTGCACAGGCAGATGCGGTGCTTGTGCTTGATCTTGTAAAGAAGATGACGGAGAGCAAAAAGCAGGTGGATCGCAGGGAGGAGAAGATTCAAACCCAGGAGCTTGAGGCACCTTCAGAAGACTATCTGAGTTTTGACTACGAGGAAGAATCATTGGATGAGGACTATCAGGTACCTGATAAGGGCGAAAAGAAACGCTTTGCGGGAAAAAGAGATCTGAGCGGAAAGGTACAGATTCTATTTGCCTTTTTATTCTTTGGTCTTTTGGCAGCAATGGTGTTCATCCGTATGAATTTCATTTTGTCTGATGAAGAAAATATCTTATCTGTCATAGTAATGCTGGTATCAGCTGTCACCGGAATCGTTGCTTTTTTATCCGGGATAAAAGACTATACTAAAGGCTCTGGAAAGCTCTTTTCCCACAAAAACAGAAAAGCAGAAATGGAATCAGATAGTGAAGACGACGATTTGGATGATATTGATATCTACGACAACCCGGCTACAGAAGGCGGCTATCAGGAAATGCCGGCAAGTACCTGGGATGATTATGATTATTCTGAAGAAAACATCGATATGGACACCTATAAAAAGCCCATCAGTGTTAGCTCGGGTCTGAAAGGTTCTGACGAAACCGTAGTTCTTAGCATGGAGGATCAGGGAGAGAGGGAGTTCACTTTATATAGTAGAAATACAGATAAAACCTTGAGGATTGGCCTTGGAAAGCTCCCATTGACAATCGGAAAAATGGAGGGCTGCGTAGACAATGTAATAAGTGACAAGAGTATTTCAAGGATCCATTGCAGATTCTCCAAAAATGCAGAGGGCAAAATTCTTTTGAGGGATCTGAACTCGACAAACGGTACTTTCAAAAACGGACTTCGTTTAAATCCCCAGGAGGACAGCTTTATAGAAGAGGGAGATGAGGTCAGAATAGGTAGAATTTGCTTCGACTGCAGATGATTTGTGGTATAATACCCTTAACTGGTTGGAGGGGTATTCATGAAGATCAATATCTATTATGGCGGAAGAGGGATCATTGATGATCCGACTTTGTGCGTAATCTCACAGATCACAACAGTTCTACAGGAATTAAACGTAAAGGTTCAGCAATACAATTTATATGAGCAGAGAAACGGTATCACCGCGCTTCCCAATACTTTAAAGGATGCAGACGGCGTTATTCTGGCGTCTACAGTCGAGTGGTTTGGCGTGGGCGGATACATGATGCAGTTTTTAGATGCATGCTGGCTCTATGGCGACAAGGACAAGATCAAGGAAATCTACATGGCTCCTGTTGTTATGTCCACTACTCATGGTGAACGAGAGGGCATGATGAGTCTTGCTGCAGCCTGGGAGATGCTTGGCGGTCTTCCCTGTGATGGTATGTGCGGATATATTGCAGATACCACAAAGCTTGAGAATAGCACCGAGTATTCCAAGATAATTGAGAAAAAGACAGAGAATATCTATCGTACCATCAATCAAAAGATGGCTGTTTTCCCTGCAAGTAATCAGGCGGTCATCAATAAGGTTGCGGTTGCAAAGGGAATAGATCTCACCCCTCAGGAGTCTGAGCAGCTGTCAGAGTATGCTTCTGACGACAACTACGTTCGTACCCAGAAGGAAGACCTTCAGGAACTGGCGAGCATTTTCAGAGACAAGATGGGACAGGAAGACAAGGCAGCAGGGAATTCTGAGGAATATGCCAAGATTCTGAGCAAGAAGTTTACTCCTGTTCCCGGAATCCGATCAAAATATAAGGTCATAATTCAGGATAATCCTAAGCTTAAACCGGTTATAATCGACGTGGATAACTCCAAGTGCGATTGCAGAGTCGGCGAAGAGGATCAATGCGATGTTGTTATAACAGCCGATGAGAAGATATTTGAAGATATTCTCGAGGGCAGAGTTACTTTCCAAAGAGCTTTCATGGCAGGAAGCATTAAGATGAAAGGTGATTTCAAGCTCCTTAGGAGCATGGATCAGCTTTTTAACCTGATGGCAGAATGAGGTTGATTTCAGATGCCCGATAATATTGACAGTACCAGTGAAGATTTTTTAAAAAAGCAGCAACAGATATATAAGTCTGCATATATTACAATTGCGCTTCTGATAATAAACGTAGTTGTTTTTTTGATAAGTTCCTTGATCTTTCCGGCGTGGTATGCAATTGGCGCCATGTACACGGAAGGCGTTGCCAGGGATGGAGAAGTCTACAGGATAGTCACCGCAACTTTTTTACATGCGAACATAAGCCATCTTTTCAACAATATGATAATGCTTGGCCTTGTTGGAGCCATCATCGAGAACTATATAGGTCACGGACTGTTTCTGTTTCTGTATATGTTGGCAGGGATAGTTGGGAATCTTTTGTCCATGGCCTATGAGATGAGAACTGATCTGGTCCGGATATCGGTTGGAGCTAGCGGAGCAGTTATGGGGCTGGTGGGCTTTCTTGTGGTATGGATCGTTATTAATAGAAAAGAGCTGGTAAAAGACAGATACATGTTGTTAAGGCTTTTGTTTTTGCTTATATTTGTTGTAGATGCCTGTTTTTTTCAAAACGGAGCAAACACAATTGCGCATCTTGGAGGCTTTTTAACAGGATTTGTTGTTGGTGTGTTAAATATAATTTTGTTTAAGAATAGAAAGAACATGGAGGGAATAGCATAATGAGTGACTGTATTTTTTGTATGATAGCAAAAGGAGATATTCCGTCAAATACAATATATGAGGACGATAACTTCAGAGTAATCCTTGACAATGGTCCTGCCACAAAGGGACATGCACTTGTACTTCCCAAAGAGCACTATGCTGATCTGTTTGATATTCCTGAAGATACACTGGCAGATGCTGCAAAGGTTGCTAAAAAAGTTGCAGCAAGCATGAAGGATAAGCTTGGTTGCGAGGGACTTAATCTTGTTCAGAACAATGGCTCTGTAGCAGGTCAGACAGTTATGCATTTCCATCTTCACATTATTCCGAGATATTCAGATGATAATCAGAAAATTCTATGGAAGCCTACACAGCCATCGGCAGAAGAGCTGGTTAAGATAAGAGACACAATTTTAGGAGAGTAAGCTTGATGCGAGAGATAGATGTTAGCCAGATTACCGGGGCAGTAAGGCAGATGTGTATTGATGCCAACTATGAGCTGTCAAAAGACATGTGCAGCGCACTGGATAAAGCGCAGTCACAGGAAGAATCTGAGCTGGGTAAAAGCATTTTTGGCCAGCTGAAAGAGAACCTGAAGATTGCCAGGGAAGATCAGATACCAATTTGCCAGGATACCGGAATGGCAGTGTTCTTTTTTAAGATAGGACAGGATGTACACTTTATCGGTGGAAACCTTACAGATGCCATTAATGAAGGGGTCAGACAGGGATATACGGAGGGATATCTGAGAAAATCTGTAGTCGGAGACCCTCTTATCAGAAAGAACACCGGCGATAATACGCCTGCTGTGGTTCACTATGATATTGTTCCCGGAGACAAAGTGCAGATAACCTGTGCTCCCAAGGGATTTGGCAGTGAGAATATGAGCAGAGTTTTCATGCTTAAACCGGCAGATGGAGAGGAAGGTGTCAAGAATGCCATACTCCAAGCTGTAAAGGATGCAGGCCCTAACGCATGTCCACCTATGGTTGTGGGTGTGGGTATCGGTGGAACATTTGAAAAATGCGCCGAGATGGCAAAAGAAGCATTAACAAGACCTGTAGGTCAGCACTCTGATATCGAGTATATAAAGGATATGGAAGAAGAGGTGCTGGAACGTATCAATCAAACTGGGATCGGACCTGCCGGACTGGGAGGAAAGATTACAGCCCTTGCTGTTAATATCAACACCTATGCAACGCATATTGCCGGACTACCTGTAGGGGTAAATATCTGTTGTCACGTAAACAGGCATGTCACGGTGGAAATATAAGCTGGAGTTTTGAATCGATGGAAAAATGTATTAAGGCGCCAATAGATAAAGAGGAAATAGCATCACTTAAGAGTGGTGATATGGTATACATAACAGGAACTATATATACAGCCCGAGACGCGGCGCATAAGAGAATGGCAGAAGCACTGGCGGATCAAAAGGCACTGCCGATAGACCTTAGGAACAATATAATTTATTACATGGGACCTTCTCCTGCAAGAGAAGGAAGACCGATAGGTTCAGCCGGGCCAACTACTGCAAGTCGTATGGACAAGTACACACCCGAGCTTTTGGATCTTGGACTTGGCGGAATGATCGGTAAGGGAAAAAGATCCAAAGATGTAACAGATGCTATCGTAAGAAATAAATCCATCTACTTTGCAGCCATTGGTGGTGCTGGAGCACTGTTATCAAAGGCTATCGTAGAATCAGAAGTTATTGCCTATGACGATCTTGGCACTGAGGCTATAAGAAAGCTTAGGGTTGAGAATTTTCCGGCAATTGTAGTCATAGACTCTGCTGGTGACAATCTCTACGAGCGAAGTGCCCAGGGCGTTTGAATAAAGTGATTGACAAAGAGATAGGCACTTTGTATAATAAATTTTGCGTCTGAGATTTTATCGAGGACAACAGAATTCACAACCACATATTGGTAGAGGGATTCAGGCATGGAGAAATACTCAAGTGGCTGAAGAGGCGCCCCTGCTAAGGGTGTAGACCGTTTACGCGGTGCGCGGGTTCAAATCCCGCTTTCTCCGTTTAGCACATAACTCCTAAGGACATAGTCCTTAGGAGTTTTTTGTTGCCTGAGTAAGTTCCTTAGGTTATTACCATACAATAAGTTGGGGTCAAGATGATTTAAAAAGCCAATATATAGTGTTCAAAAATGTTTTTTTAATTTTAAGAAAAAAGTTGTTGCATTTGATAAATCGCTTTGCTATAATAACTTTTGCCCGTTGCGAAGAGGGCAGTTACCCATAGATACGAGGCTTTGACCCAGTAACTGTTCACTGAGAACGGAAAAGATTTAAAAAGTTTTTTAAAAAAGTTCTTGACAGAGATATGAAGCTGTGATATTCTAAATGAGTTGCGGCTGAGAGCTGCAAGAACAAGCACCTTGACAAATAAACAGTAATGCAACCCTGAAAAATTCCAAGAGAATTATTCAGAATTAACAAACCAA
>JAILMY010000022.1 GCA_024692165.1 Butyrivibrio sp.
GGATTCGCTGTCAGACAGTACCCAGAAGCTTAAAGATACAGTAAATAAGCTTACAGTATAAATAACAATTACTGAAAAGCCTGCAGTAATGCGGGCTTTTTATATTGTCTGGTAATTCTGTATGGGGACTGGGTTATAGGGCTAAAAATCCCAATAAAGGAAATAAACCTTATAGAAGTAGCAAAAAGAGAACTACCCGTGGAAATCCAGAAAGAAATAGAGAATAACTGGAATGGGCTTTTAAAAAAATATCTGAGGATGTTCAATGGTCCCGTATATTCCACGCAACAATACGGCATCCACACTGTAGTTTACTCAAGTCTGGATTCGAAAGCTATTTATTCTGCTTTTGAAAACTTTATAGAAGAAACAGGCAATAACGAAATTGATAAACTTATTTCTTTTGGAAAAGAGGATCTTGGGAAACTGCAGAAATACGAATCATGCCAGGATTTAGAGGTTGTAAATCTTTTGAGAACATCATCATTTCGTGTGGATGCGGAAATTATTATTACCTATCACACGTTTAAAGACAAATAGCCCAAGTAGTTCTTTATTTTTCATAGTCGAATATAATCTTTCTAAAACTCCACAGCTCCTGAAATCTCAGCTTCATCAGGATGATTCTGCGGAGGAAGGTTTACTTTGGCAAAGGTGAGGATCTGCTCAGCAAATTTACTGTAATAAGCACCGGATGCAAATCCAATACGGTCATAACCGGAAAGATCCACTTCATGTTCATCTAGTACATTGATGAGTGTAACTTCAGGATCATATTCCTTGATTGCATCCAAAAGTTTCTTAGTATTTCCATGATGCTGGCTGTAATATACGATAGCAGTCTTTCCCATAAACCAGTTATCAGCAATATCAACGCTACACCAGCAGGTGGATTCCTTCGCCTTCTTGCAATTCTCGGCGGAAAAAATAGCAAAATGATTCATGGGAGTTTATACTTGATAAGGATGTTGTTCAGGCGGATACCAGCTATTCCGCTAAAATATGTATAGAATTGACTAAGATAGTTTTACAGAAAGGGATTAAAAATGGGATCACTTGAAGAGGCAAGAAAGATTTTCTCAAAAGATTTGTATGCTACAGAATTGTCTGGAGCGGAGATTAAAGAAATAGGACCGGACTATGCACTCTGCAGCATGACGCTGACTGAAAAACATAGAAATGCTTATGGCGGGATCATGGGTGGAGCAATCTATACATTGGCGGATTTCGCATTCGCGGTTGCATCAAATTATGACAAAGACCATGCGACAGTTAGCGTTGTAGGTCAAGCCAGCTTTATGTCAGCACCTAAAGGTAAGATTCTGTTAGCCAGAGCTGATCTGATAAAAGATGGAAGGACCAATTGCTTTTTTGAAGTAACAGTTACAGATGAACTGGATACTATGGTCGCTGTAGTGACATTTAATGGTGCACATGTGAGAAAAGCAGAGTAGAAGGCGTGTGTCGCCACTTTTCGGAAGATTGTAAATGCTCCACATCCATGACGGCGAGGATATGGCTAATCATCCCAATTGGTTTGGTGCATCATTTACCTACTTTTCAGCCCTCAAAAATATTTCCTATCAACACGCAAACAAATCCATTTGCTAAGGAATCCGGCTTTTGTTACAATGATTCTCGTGGCACATGATACAGCAGATGCCACAGTTGGAGGTAACCATGAGAATGCGAGATAACTACTCGGTGCAGTTTTGATGCTGACAGCAGGTTGTACCGAGGTTAATAGCATTGATATGCTGTCACATACTGCACCGTACAAATAATGAAGACAAGACTATTATTTGAAAAAGGAGCAGATATGAATACAGATAGAATAAATGAATTAAGAAAAGAATGGGAAGCAGAGGAGAAGGTCGCACATATTCACGGATGGGATTTTTCTCATATTCATGACAGATATGAAGAGGAGGATGATCTTCCTTGGGATTACAAGAAGATAATTGACGAGTATCTTCTTCCGGATATGAAGCTGATGGATTTCGACACTGGTGGCGGTGAGTTCCTGTTATCATTGGGACATCCTTACGAGAACACAGCAGCTACAGAAGGATACGCCCCAAATGTTGAGTTGTGCAAGGAGACATTGTTACCCCTTGGTATTGATTTCAGACCTTGCGATGATGAGTCAAATATTCCTTTTGCCGACAGTTCTTTTGACATTATGATTAACAGACACGGAAGCTTTGATCCAGTCGAAGCGCATAGACTTCTTAAACCTGAGGGAATGTTTATCACTCAGCAGGTAGGGGGCAGGAACGACAGAAATCTCGTAGAGATGGTTCTTCCCGATGTACCGGCACCTTTTCCTGAACTGGAATTATCTATCCAGAGGAAGAAGTTTGAAGAGGCCGGTTTTGAGATAATCCGTGCCGAAGAAGTTTTTAAACCGATCAGGTTCTATGATGTTGGAGCATTTGTGTGGTTTGCGCACATCATTGAATGGGAATTTCCTGGATTTTCTGTGGATAAGTGTTTTGACAAGCTTCTCGAAATGCAGGAAATAATCGATAGGGAAGGCTTTGTAGAGGGTACCATCCACAGATATCTTATAGTGGCCAAGAAAAAGTGATCGTTGCAATTAAGTGTTGATCTTAATCATATCAATATGACTTAATACGCCGATATCTTCAAGAAGTCGGATCATCCTATAAACAGTAGCGGAGCCAACGGTGCTGTCACGGGAAACAACCTTGTGGTATATTTCCTTGCAGGAAGCACCGTTGCTGCTTAGGATTATGTCTATTATTATTTTTCTTTGTTTGGTGATTCTAAAGCCCTTTTCTTTTAAAAGAGAAATGATGTATTCGTTACTCATGATACCCTCGTATTTACAATCATCTGAGATAAGTGTCTGCCGCAAGACAGGCACTTTTTATATACTTCAGTACATTTTCTGTAACTTGAAAAAGTCTTTTCAGCTTTCTCCTTGTCTCCATATACTTTCCAGTATCCGACACACTTAACGCCTTTCCTTGTGTCCTCCATGAATCCTCGCACGTCAATGGGGGGATATCCCAGGAAAAGACCTATCTCATGCGGAAATGAACAATCATCATGGATGTGACGTATAAGGTGCACGATGTCGTGCTCTATGGACTTGCAGCTGTAACCCTTCTCAAGAAGTATCTCTTTTGCCTCATCAGAAGAGAGGTCTGTCTTTAGTTTGTCAGGTCGGTAAAGATAGATAAGGACATTTTTCTCAGTTACCCTGAGTGGAATGGCTCTTAGTCCCTTACAGGTAAGGCAGTGGTTAAGGTCACATAATTCTTTCTTGATGTCAGATACCTGATTCCTGTCTAAGGTAAAGATATTCCCGGTTTTTAATCCGGCAAGGGTGGGTGAACAATTTTCAATGATTATGCTGTCTGGCAAAGCTGAATCCTCCAACGAATGCAACAGTTAGCTGATGCTAACTGAATTATAACGTAATATAATCATGTTAGCAATAGGTAACTTTCTGAGAGAGGAGTGTGCTATGAGTTTAAGTGAAGTATTGGAAAACAAAGATGCAGTGATTACAGCGGAATAACGGTTGAGGAGGTTACAGCATGAGCCAAGCAGCCACTATAGCACTTTTGGGGGCAGCTCAATTCGGGAAAATCAACTCTGTTCAATGCACTTACAGGACTTCGTCAGCATGTAGGAAACTGGCCCGGTAAAACTGTAGAGAAAAAGGAAGGGCCTTTTGTTTACGCAGGAAAAGAGTATAACGTAGCGGACCTTCCGGGATCCTACAGCCTTTCAGCCAATTCTGATGAAGAAGTCATCACGAGGGATTTCATTACATCAGGCAAAGCGGATGTGGTTTGCATTCTGGCTGACAGTTCACAGCTCCAGAGAAGTCTTTTTATGCTGGCTGATTATGCTGGAATAAACGCACCGTGCTTCCTGTTGCTTAATATGGCGGATGTCGCTGCAGATCAGGGAAAAAAGATTGATGCAAAGGCTATTGAGGAAAAACTTGGAATCCCTGTAATTCCTTTTTCTGCAACAGATGTGAAATCCTACGACGAGTTCTACAAAACTCTGGAAAAAGCCCTTAAGAAAGATTCAAGACTTGATGTTTCAAAGCTGAAAGAGCAATACGAGAGTATCAAGGGCTATCAGGAAAAGCGACAGCCCTTTGTTCCTAACCACACTTTATCTGCCGGATGGGACAAAAGAACCGCCCCTCTGTCCCATCATGTATCGGTCCATGTCCTCGGCGATCTGCTTGGATACAGCGACAGCTGCCACAACGGTTTTAGCACCGGTAACGACGTCACCTGATGCAAATACTCCGGGAAGGGATGTCTCACCCTTGGAATCTGTGGCAAGATTTCCTTTTTCGTTGAGCTTCAGTTCTTTTTCATGAGTAACAATCCTGTCCTGCGGGACCTGTGAAATAGCGATCATG
>JAILMY010000066.1 GCA_024692165.1 Butyrivibrio sp.
GACCTGGCAAGAGCCATGTCCCTGAATGTAGACAAGGTATGGATGCTTTCTTCTGACGACCAGGAGATTCTTTCAAATATCTCTGACATAAGAGAGAATGACAGGATAGTTGTCAGAACCGGCACCATGATTCCCCTTGACGGTGTAGTCCTAAGCGGTGATGCTTCCGTGAACCAGGCAGCCATGACCGGTGAATCCGAGCCTGTCCACAAAACAGAAGGATCTCTTGTTTATGCAGGAACAGTAATTGACGAAGGTGAACTTGTCATAACCGTACAGAAGACACAGGGGCAGGGACGATATGACAGAATCGTGGCTATGATAGAGGAATCCGAAAAGCTCAAATCCGAATCAGAAGCAAAGGCCGCTCACCTGGCTGACAGACTTGTTCCCTATACTTTTGGTGCCACACTCCTCACCTGGCTCTTTACCAGAAATACCACTAAAGCCACTTCAATCCTTATGGTGGACTTCTGCTGCGCATTAAAGCTTGCCATGCCTATTTCAGTACTCTCAGCAATGAGGGAAGCAGGCGATCACAAGATATCTGTAAAAGGCGGCAAGTTCATGGAAGC
This sequence comes from Butyrivibrio sp., assembly GCA_024692165.1. Classification (GTDB taxonomy): domain Bacteria; phylum Bacillota; class Clostridia; order Lachnospirales; family Lachnospiraceae; genus Butyrivibrio. The sequence continues at coordinate 576 of JAILMY010000066.1, forward strand.
TGTGGCTGAAGCAAAAACTATAGTCTTCGACAAAACCGGAACTCTGACTCATGCTACTCCTAAAGTTGCCAAGGTTGTCACTTTTGGCGACAATGACGAAAATGAGATGCTCCGCCTGGCTGCATGCCTTGAGGAACACTACCCTCACTCCATAGCCAACGCCGTGGTAAAAGCTGCAGAAGTGAAAGGCCTTACTCATGAAGAGAAGCACACCAGAGCTGCCTATATCGTTGCACATGGCATTTCCAGTACGATTGACGGTAAAAAGGTATGTATAGGAAGCCATCACTACATCTTTGAGGACGAAAAGTGTATTGTTCCAAGTGAATTTACTGACAGGTTCGATTCTCTTCCACCTGAGTATTCGCACCTATATATGGCTATCGGTGACGAGCTCGCTGCAGTAATACTTATCGAAGATCCACTTAGAGATGAGGCTCCTTCAGTAATAAGGAAATTGAAAGCGGTTGGTTTTGAAAATGTAGTTATGATGACCGGAGACAGTGACAGGACTGCCAAGTCCGTTTCAGAAAAGACCGGCGTGACCAGATACTTCTCTGAAGTTCTTCCCGAAGACAAAGCCGAATTCATAAGAAAAGAACATGATGCCGGAAGGAAAGTTATCATGATCGGTGATGGCATCAATGACTCACCTGCTCTTTCAGAGGCAGATGCAGGAATAGCAGTCAGCACAGGAGCTTCCATAGCAAGAGAGATTGCAGATATAACCATCTCCTCTGATGATCTTGGAGCTCTTTTGACACTTAGAAATCTCAGTACAGAGCTGATGCGAAGGATCAACCTGAACTACAATTCCATTATCGGTTTTAACTCCTTCCTTATAATCATGGGTATGTTGGGTATCTTCACTCCCACCACTACTGCATTCCTTCACAACGCATCTACCATAGCTCTCAGTATGAAGAGCATGACAAATTTATTGGATGATTGACTCAAAAGAAAACCTCGTAGCGCTTTTTTCTAGCAACTACGGGGTTTTCTTTATCACAGATATAACTTTGTAATCCAAAATCTCTATATCCCTTGTAATTGTGGATAGAAATGGGAGTATCACCACTCTCTCAAGATTCTGCTACTATTATTCTTTTGCTACTTTACTCATACTGATCATTCTTCCTTTGATCTTATCATTATTTTTTTACATTAAAAGCCTTCATACCGGGATATCTTGCTGCTTCCCCAAGCTCTTCTTCAATACGAAGAAGCTGGTTGTATTTAGCTACGCGCTCTGAACGTGAGGGTGCTCCTGTCTTTATCTGCCTTGTATTAAGCGCCACTGCCAGATCTGCGATGGTTGTATCTTCTGTCTCCCCGGATCTGTGTGATGAAATTGCAGTGTATCCATTCTTGTTTGCCAGTTTTATCGCCTCAAGGGTCTCTGAAACTGAACCAATCTGATTAAGCTTAATAAGGATTGAATTAGCTGCTCCATTCTTGATTCCCTTTGCAAGACGCTCCGTATTTGTAACAAAAAGATCGTCACCAACAAGCTGAACCTTATGGCCGATTTTCTCTGTCATGCGCTTCCAGCCGTCCCAGTCCTCTTCATCCAGACCATCCTCGATGGAAATGATAGGATACTTGTCCACAAGAGACTCCCAGTGAGCGATAAGTTCATCTGATGTAAACTCTTTTCCCGACTTGGGCTGCTTGTAGAAGCCTTTTCCTTTTTCGCTCTTCCACTCTGATGAT
>JAILMY010000095.1 GCA_024692165.1 Butyrivibrio sp.
ATAGATTGATGTGGTTAGATGTGAAACAATAAACAGGTATATCTGCCTGAATAATACAAAGGAGCTGAGCATTATGTACATAGGTGCCTTGGCGTCTCCAATACCCCTTAGCGCTCCGGAGTGCGTCTGATTACTACAACATAGTATATCAAAAAAACAGTTCATTCGAATAAAAAGTGTCCCCAGATGAATAACCTCAGGATCACTGTTAAACAAACTTACAATCTGAGGCGCAGCGATAAATTCAGGAATTACAAGGATAACTGTGCAGATAGCCGCCAGAATCAGCGCCTGTCTGATTCCCTTCTTTATCCTGTCAACATTTCCTGCCCCGGCATTCTGGCCTACGAAGGTGGTTGCCGTAAGGGCAATACTCTGCATCGGCAGCATTACAAAGGCATCAATTCTTCCGTAGGCGCCCCAACCGGCGGTGCTGCTCTCTCCAAATCTGTTGATATAGCTCTGAACAAACAGGTTTGAAAATGAGATTACGGCCATTTGAACTCCGGCAGGCATTCCCACAGTGATTATTCGCCTTAAAATCTCTCTGTCTATCTTAAGTTCTTTAGCTCTTATGCGGTAGATTTCCTTACTCTTTACCAGAACGATTATTGTAAGGATAGCAGAAACAAACTGAGATATGATCGTAGCATAGGCTGCACCGGCAACCCCCATTTTAAGGGTAACTACGAAAAAGATATCCAGAATAATATTGAAAACGGAAGTGATCACAAGAAAAATCAGCGGTTTTACCGAATCTCCCACAGCTCGCAGTATTGCCGAGCCTATGTTGTACATCATGAGCCCCAGGATACCAAGAAAATAAATCTGCAGATACTGTGTAGCCAGCGGCATTACGCTTTCCGGAGTGGACATAAACTTTAGAAGCGGCGGAGTTATGTAATAACCAAAAACCATTAAAACAAAGCTCATCAAAAAAGTGCATACAATAGCTGTATGTACTGCCTTTTTAAGCCCTTCTTCGTTCTTAGCACCAAAATAATGGGATATTATAACGCTGGCACCGGTAGAAAAGCCCATAAAAAAGCCTACCAGTGTTGTTATGGCCGGGGCCACACTGGTAACAGCGCCAAGGGCGCTGGCGCCTACCTCTCTACCGACGATAATACTGTCTATAGTGTTATATAATTGTTGAAAAACATTACCGGCAAGCAGAGGGATAGCAAATAAAATAAGCTCTTTGCGTATAGATCCCTGTGTCATGTCCATTGTTGCTTGTCTTGCCATAAAAAACCTAACTTTCTATATAGTATTGTCTGAAGCCATTAAGCATCTTTATCCCTGAATTTCCTGGATCTGATCTTAAGCTCTTTAAGGAGCATGATCCTATCTTTATTCTGGTCCTCAGTTCTTTTCTTATCAGGTACAAACTTTGCTATGCTCACAAGAATTCTCTTCTGGTTAAAAGACAGTTGACCTGCATGGAGCTTGGATAGAGTAGCTTTTGCTTCGTTAACTTTGGCTTCCATAGCCAATTTTTCGTTGTTTACCCTGGTCTCAACAGAGGTGACACCTTCCTGGACCTTCTCAAATCTGGCCTGAGCACGTTCATTGAACTCAGCGTGCATTTTTTCCACATCCTTAAGAAGAGCTGAAAGGCTGGCCTCAGTCAGGGCAAAATCTGCGCCGAAAACAGCCGCCAGAATCAGTGCCAGTATCTCATAGATAATAGGACTGACCACGGCGTGCATTCCGTTTATGAAGGGAATAAGGAACTTTACAACCAGCACTCCGGCAAGGCCAAAGCAGATACTTACCGGAAGGCATATGCGCCCCTGAATATTAAGAGGCATCTCACTGTAATCCCACCATCTTGCATGGAATCTCTTTTCCAGTACCCAGGAAGTACCAAACTCTGCCACAGCACTTCCTAACATACAGATAATGAATATGCCCCATATGGGGAAAGCGGGATCCGACAATGCCGGAAACAGTCCAAAGAGAATTGATGTTGCAACCACGCATGATCCGTATATCGGACATATCGGTCCAAACAAAAAGCCTCTGTCAGCCCACTTTTTTTCCTTTGTTGTACAGTAGGTGGATTCCCATATCCACCCTAAAAAGCTATAAAAGATGAATTCTACAAAATACTGTGCTACTAACATATTTTCCCCCGTGAAATTACATCTGCAAAGGCTATTATAGACCCTATTGCCAAAACCATAAAGCAAAATCTTCAGGCAGATGAGATTGAGAAGATGGAGACTTAAGCTGTATAATAGACTAAAAGTATTTATGCAACCGGGGGCAAGTCATGAGGGAAAAAATACAAATATTAAAAGACAACATAGAAAGGCGCATCGTCGGCAAGGGTCAGGTTATTGACAGGATCATAGTATGTCTGCTTGCTGAAGGTCATGTGCTTCTTGAAGATGTACCGGGAGTCGGCAAAACCTCAATTGTAAAGGCATTGTCAGACTCTCTTTCTTTATCTTTTTCCAGAATCCAGTGTACTCCGGACACTACACCGGGGGATATCACGGGATTTTCTGTATACGACCAGGCAAATGGCGTATTCAAGACTCTTTCAGGCCCCGTAGTTAATAATATAGTTCTTGCGGATGAGCTGAACAGAACCTCACCCAAGACCCAATCTGCGCTTCTTGAAGTTATGGAGGAACATAAGGTGACTATAGACGGCACCGATATTCCGGTTCCGGAGCCCTTTATGGTCATAGCCACCCAGAATCCCAAGGAAATGGCAGGAACTTACCCTATCCCCGAATCCCAGCTGGACAGATTTATGATGAGGCTCTCTGTTGGTTATCCTGACGCAAAGAGCTCTGAGGATATGGCAAAACGCTTTTTGGAAGGGAATCTTCACGACAAGACAAGTCCTGTTCTTTCTGCTACAGACATTCTTACTATGAGAGAAGAGGTAAAAAAAGTATCTATCCACGAGGACCTTCGAATATATGCGGTTAAAATAGTGGATGAAACCCGCACCAAGGCTGAGATTTCCTGTGGAGCTTCGCCGAGAGCTCTTTTATCCATGCTAAGATGTGCACAGGCCATGGCTTTCATGGCTGACAGGGATTACTGCATTCCTGAGGATATAGCAGATGCCGCTAAGCTTTGCCTTCCCCACAGGATAATGCTCACAACCGAGGCCAAGCTCAGTCGAACTACCGGTGACTATCTTATAGGTCAGATTCTTACCAGGGTTAAAGTCTGATGAAGGTTAACATATATAAGAAAAATCTTTTCATATATCTCGCTCTCCTTGTGGGGGTTATCGTTCTTGCCAGCTTTTATGGCGGCCCGGTATCCTTTGTGCCTCTCTATGCCCTTCTGCTTCTTATTCCTGTGTCAGTTCTATATATTTTTATAAATTATCGCCTGATGTCTTTATACCAGGAAATTGAAGTACATAAGGTTTCAAAGGGGGAAAATCACAACTTCAGAGCACTTATCGATAATTCAGGATTTCTTCCGATCCACAAAATGGCCCTCACTACCTACCATGACAGATGTGACCTATACGATATTCAAAACGGATCTCTGATTTCCCTGGACTGCCGGGATAAAACCGAGCTGTCCTCCAGGATCAGCTGCAGATATGCCGGCGCATACAACATAGGTATTGAGAAGATTTCCTTTTCTGATCCCTTTAACATTTTTTCTGTAGATATTGATGTGCCCTATTCCTTTAGGGCAATTGTAAGGCCCCGAATTACTGATATTGCAAATAAGGCTCTGGATCTGGAAAATCTGATCAACAGTACCGGGTTAAAGAGCTCAAGACAGCTGGATGAGATTACCGGCAGCGATATGAGAACCTATCAGATAGGCGACTCTCTTTCTTCCATCAACTGGAAGGTTTCAGCCAAGCTTTCTGAACTGTACGTTCGTCTTCCGGATCCTATGGAAAAAAGACATGTAACCATCCTTATGGATGCATCAAACATTCCTGAGATTGACTGGGATACTGAGTTCCTGAAAAAAAGAGACTATTTTCTTGAATTTGCAGTGTCCGCAGCCTATCACTTCGGAAATCAGGGGGTTCCGGTTGAAATAATCTATCCCTCCGGGGATATAAAGCACTCCATCGTTGATTCCTATGACACATTTTTAGAATTCTACAACGTGGTAGCAGATGGTATTTTTTACAGTTCAGAAAGTGTTAAGAAGCAATTACAGTCACTAATTCAGGAAAAGAGAGACTCCTATGGAACAGACACCTGGATCATCCTCAGAGAAGACTGCACTAGCAAGTCGGATTTCTGCAGTATTATCGGCTGAGATCAAACTTCATATGTTTGTTTATGCCCTGCTGGCTATCTGTCTGGAGGTATATTTGTTGTGGCATAGCCGGTTCGCTGGCGTTTCAGTGATACCTGAAACTGCCACCGGTTCAGAAGTATCTTTATCTATCGGCGTGGAATTTCTGTTTATTACTCTTGGACTATTTTTGTTTTACGCTGTGCTCCAGAGGGTTTTTGAGATTTTTGCACCAACAAAGGGTGCGGCGATATTCTCACTTCTGCCGGCTATTTTGCTGTTCTTTATGCTAAGACGCGTTGAAGAAATTCCCTATCTTGGCGTGACTGTGGTTATCTCTGCTCTTTTGCGTCTTTTATTTGATTTTGTTCCTGCTCCGGACAGGATAATTGATTATGGTGCCCTTATTCTCACAGTGGCAGCAATCTATATGTATTTTGTGCCGGGTTCCTTTAAATCCGGAGAGTTTGCCCATACTCTTATGTTTGTATGCCTCACGATCCTGACAATGTCTGTTATTCAGAAATTCATTATTGAGCGCATGAAAACAGCTTTTCCAATTTACATTTTCCTTATCATAGGACTTCTTACCCTTGTGATTCCCGTCAGTGAAAATCCCATCGACTGGAGCCATGTGGTACAGGCAGGAGAGAGGTTCTCGGAAAGCGCTATGGAAACCATGGACCTTATATCCTACTTCTTTTCTGATCTTTTTCACCTTCAGGGATTCTCTTCAGGATACAGTACTCTGGGTAATGCAGGAGGTAATGTTGGCACTTCAGACAGGACTCAGATCATACTTAGAAGCTCGGATAGTCCTTCCTTTATCTTCAAGGATCCCGAAACCGACAAGGATATGGTGCGCCGCAGGGCAATTTATCTTAAGGGAGGTCTGCTTCCGGATGCCGAAAATCTCATAAGATTTGCTCATCTTCTTAAATCCCACGGTGTAGACAAAGAATATGCAAGATTATTTTGCAGGGATGTGGATATTTCAATAGAATATGCATATCTAAAGACAAAAGATGAAATAGCTCCCGTTAATTCAGTGCTTCTTATGAATGAACAGGGCAAGACCATTTCAGAAAACAGTACTATGGCCCATAAAAAGGGATATACACTCACCGCGAAATACCTGGATATCGACTACGGCAGTCCGTATCTTATAGATATCATCAAGGATCCGGTATATGAAAATACCATGTCCTATGAGGAATGCTGTGAATATGTGGTGAATGTACTTGGGATAAATCTCACAAAAATTATCGACGAAGAAAGTTATGCGAAGTTACAAATTAATAATATAAAAACAAATGAGTCTTTTTCCCCGGAAAATAATAATAAAAACTCAACATATAACGAAACCTTAACACAATATTTATCAACAAAAGGATCTTCCGATAGAATGCAGGATTTAGCTGCAGAGCTGACCTTAAATGTCTCAGATACCTATGATAAATGCAAAATAATTGAAGATTACCTCAGACAATATGCCTACAGCACGGCCGTGGATCAGGATAAAGACCGGGTATCCGACTTAAGTACCCCTGAGGGAATAAGTTCCATGGCGGATTCCTTCCTCTTCGAAACCGGAACCGGCTACTGCGTGCATTTCACCTCATCCATGGTGATGCTCCTTCGCTTATCCGGAATTCCTGCAAGAATTGCCAACGGATACCGCTATGCTTTCCCCTTTGAAAGAGAGGATTCCTACAAGGTCAGCGGAGCCTACGCTCATGCCTGGCCCGAAGCATATATTGAGAGCATCGGCTGGGTACCCTTTGAACCTACGCCGGCTTATCTTACAGCAGGTGAAAGATCCTGGAACAAGGCTCCTGCTACGGCTCCCGCCACAAATTATGCTCCTATTTACAATGAGGTCCCTCATCTTCCGGAAACTATTGCCGAAGCTCCTGTGGAAGAAGCGCCCCAAAAGCGAGCCCTTAGTATTGTTACAGTCATAATCCCGGTTATCGCCAGCATACTACTACTGCTTCTGCTGCTTATCTTTGGTAGCAGCGCTATAGATAAGCTTCGTTATCGCCATGGCTCAGCCGACAGAAAACTTCGCATGGACGTCGATAAAATCAAAAAAAGCCTCCGCAAACATTCTGCTGAAGGCTTTATAGATCGTGGTCTATTATCAGATTATGTATCCCTGGCTCCCTCTGCTCTTCGTGATGACCTGCAAAAGGTTTTCGGCATCTACTACAGGCTTGAGTACAGCACCTGCGCAAAAGAGATTACTGAGGAGGAGTCTGAGTTTGCACGGTCGGTCCGTGAAGCGACTCTCCGGTTATCGGGTCGAAATTCATAGTACTTGGATCAACCATGTATGGGCGCCCTGTCATAGGGTCATACCTTATTATTCCCTGCGAATACATCTGCCCTACAGAAAAGGCTCCGGGATAACCTCCCGGGAAAAGAGCTGTATCCTGAGCAGATAGCTTTTTCACCTTCCTAATGGCATAAATTGTAATAATAATCTCATATATATAGAATATCAAAATTGCATAAGGCAACTCTGAAGATAGGCAGAAATCATAGAAACCATGCATAACAACTGGTATCCAAAGTGCACATCTCAGGTAATGCTTTTTACCCTTTTCATTTCCGACAACTTCACATTTCTTGGCAATTCCAAAGAAATATCCCATGAAAACAGCATCGATAGCGTGTCCCGGAACAGCCAGGATCCCGCGCATAACAGCAGTAGTCACTGTGGCATCCATCAGATACAGCACATTCTCAAAGGCTGCAAACCCAAGGGATGCGAAGACAGCATATACTACAGCATCGAAGGTATAATTAAAAGCCGGATGTTTCCATGTCAGCTTTCTGATCACATAATATTTGCCCAGCTCTTCAGCCAGCGCCACCACCAGGAAGTTCTCAATGACTATATAGATCATGTCTTCCGGGTAAAAGAAAATGCTAAGCAGTGCATCTCCCAAAAGCTCCAAAACCATTGCAGTAAGAGTAGAAATCACCCCAAATATAAAAAGTTTTAGAAGCAGGGAAGCCGGCTCTTTTTCCCTGGTATCTGCCTTGTACACCCAGCGCAAAAGCAATGCCGCAGGAAGTAGCGCAAGTAACATCATCATAATATATTCTCCCGATTCCAATTAATTAAATAACAATATATAGTATATACATAACCACTGATTAGATTATAACAAATATATGGAAATATTCTGCACAATCTAATAAAATACATAGAATATGAATTACCTGTTAAAGTTTAGGAGCAATAAATGATAATTCTCATCATCATTCTCATAATATTCATTATTTTTTCATATTCACTCGCAGCCTATGCAGTGCGTGGCAAGCGCTCCAGCCTTCTTGAGACTTCCACCTATGAACAAAAGACCTATCCAAGGGGTGCAGCATATATAAATAAGGGAACTGCCTATACAATCGAGGGCTTTGAAGGATATACTCTCCACGCTGAGCATATCAAATCTCCCAGTGGAGATGGCAAACACTTTGTGATCATTACTCATGGACACACTTCCACAAGATACGGTGCCATAAAATATGTACCCATTTATATAAACAGAGGCTATGACTGCATAATCTATGACCTTAGGGGCCATGGCGAGAACCTCTATCAAGGGAAAAGGAAGATGCCCCTTCGCCTTGGGAAAAAGGAAATCTGCTGGTTTTCCCGTAAGGAATCCAAGGATCTTTTAAAGGTGATTGAAGATACCAGAAACAGATTTGGCAGCGACGTTCTTATTGGACTTCACGGAGAATCTCTGGGAGCTGCCTCAACACTTGCTGCCCTTGCTGAAAAACCTGATGTAGCCTTTGCTGTGGAGGACTGCGGATTTGCTGATATCGTAAATGTCCAGAAGGTTGGCCTTAAATTTATGCACATTCCAACCTTCATGGTTTACCCCGCTTCTGTTATGTGCAGGCTTATATACGGTTACTCCTTCACCTCAACCCGCCCTGTTGACGCAATTAAGGACAATGAAGTGCCTCTCCTTGTAATACATGGAGAGGCTGATGATTTCATATTATTGGACAATGCCAAAAGAATCTTCGAGGCCCAGAAGGGCTTTAAACGCATGGAAATTTTCCCGGGAGCTGGTCATGCCATGTCCCTGATTTCTGACCCGGTTCGCTACGAAAAAATTGTAAACGAATTCCTGGATTCCATTGGCTTTTAAGGCTTTCGGACGTTGACTCTGAAAGTCAACAGATTAGCTTTTATTTTTTCCTGACATGTATTACTCTGCCACGGAAATCACCGTCAAGCTCAGATCCAAAGGCTTCTACAACCTCACGACCTTCAAGAAATCTTTCGATTGGCGGATTTGCACCGCCCTCGAAGGTGTGAACCACCAACAATTCCTCATCTCCAAGGCTTCTTCTGACTATCTGATATCCCTTTGGATTCTGATATTCTTTCGCGTTAGTTTCAATAACATCAGTTATTCCATCTCTGATGATATGCTTAACCCTGTCATAGAACCCTATTGACTCAGGCACCAGACTCCATTTCTCCTGAGAAAGATCAAATATATCCCCTGAAAAACAAAGTCTTCCCAAAAATGCTGAAACAATAATATATTTTATCCTGTCTACATCATCTTCTGCCCTAAGCACTGCCCATATCTGTCTCTGCTCAGGTCTGATAAGTCTGTGGAGATTAGCTGCGATAAGCGGAATACACTTACATTCATGGGCATCCGAAAAACTCGCCATAGACGATAGCTCCATCATAGAAGGCTCAAGTCTGTGCCCTCCGCTCGAACAGTTCTCAATAACAAGATCCGGCAGTTCATCTGTCATATGCTTAAAGAACCTTCTGGTGCCCTCTACCGAGGCTCTGACGCCCTCGCCATAGCTCTCTGCACCGTCAACACCGGCTCCAAAGGTCTCGTTGTAATCCACTTTTATGTAGCCAAAACCATTATCACGAAGCAGCCCCACAACCTTTTTGTCCAGATAATCCTGAACCCACTGCTGTCTCATATCAAAGAATCTTGCATCTCCTACCTCAACAGGGATTCCATCCCTCTTTTGCAGATGCTCCACATCGCTATAAATCTTGGATTTTACGGCAACATTCTCAAATTCAAACCATATTCCGGGAATCATGCCATAGCTCTTTATCATATCAGCAACTTTGTCGATTCCATCAGGGAAAAGATCCTTATTGACCTCCCAGTCTCCTATTGTCTGATACCATTCATCTGAACTGTCCTTGTACCAACCGCTGTCGATAACAAGGTATTTAACACCGCTTCCCTGAAGCTTTTTGGCAATTTTCTCCAGTTTAGGAAAAGTAGGATTACCCCATGTGGTGCAATATTCATTGAAGATGACCGGCATATCCCGGTCAACCGGCGAGATTCTTGGATTCTGAGCCTTGACCAGCTTATCGCATACTTCAAGAAGAGAGCTTCCCTCTGCCACTACAGCCTTAGGTGTCTCAAAGCTCTCCCCCGGGGCTATATCCTTTGCCCACTGCCCAAAATCTCTGTCTGCTATTCCCCCCTGAATATAATAGGTCTCGTCTCTCCTGAGAACCTCTATCTGCCAGCTTGAAGCACAGTAAAGCTGCACTCCCAGAAAATTGCCGTTCTCAGAGTCCTCCAAAACCAGAAATGGAAACCACTTTCTTACGGGCATTGTTCCGACCTGACCGAATTTCTCGACTCTAAGTCCATGTTTTGCCCAGGACATCTCCATGTTAAGATCTGTAAGATCCTGTGAAAGAAGTCTTCCCTCTGCACTCCAGAAGGATCTTGCCCTGTGGATTCTGTCAGCCTTTAGTCCCTTTATGGCAAAGCTGGATAAAAGTTCCAATCTGAGTTTCTCATCAGTAGTATTTTCAAAAACTACACTGCACTCTGTAACACTGCCATTTCCCACATTTTTCTCCCTGTGGCAGCAATGAAGAAGATGGCCCTTTTTTCCTTTAAACACGGTCTCGGAAGCACTTTCCGATACCTTCTCCATATCCTGAACAGATTCACCTCCCGAAAGAGTATGGCCGTTACCGTAGCCATTTCCGTATCTGTCCCCCTGTAGCCTGAATTCAACGTAATATTCCATTTTTTATCCTTAAATCCTTAATAATTTACGCTTACCGATACTGCGTGATAATACTCATCTGAGCCTCTCTGGCATGTAATTTCAGCTTTCTTTTCTATAAGAAGAATCGGGCACTTTGTAAATACCGTTGAAGCATCGACTCTTATAGTCATCAGTCCTCCATCAGTGGCAAGATAGATGGTGCCTTCATCTGTGCTGTTGGCTATATATCCTGAAACTGTAACATTGCTGCTCTGATCAAGAGTTACTGCTTCAGAAACCTTGGAGGAGTTATTTACTATTCTTGAAACATGATTCCAGGCATCATCGCCTCTGTAGAAGTAAACAGTAGCACTCTGTCCCGGTACCATTGCTCTGCACTGGGAAATATCTGATGCAAGATCCATGACAAATTCCATTGTTCCGCCGTTTGTTGCAAGACGAAGCAGTGAGGTTGTTGTCCCCTTATCGATAGTGCCTGTAACTCCGTTGCCGGATACCTTTCCTGTAGTTGCAATTGATGTGGTGTTATTCATTCCTGAATCTGAAATGGAAATGGCATGCATATAAGCATCAGAGCCCCTTGCGCATACAACACTGACAGTTCTGCCGATTATCAGATACTTGCATCCGCTTATATCTGTTTCGGGATCCAATTTGATATGCATGGTTCCGTTGGAAATAACCAGGTAGAGCATCTCCTCGTTAGTTCCCTTTGCTATGGTGCCCTTTACAGTGGCCTTATTGGATGTATCTACTGTGACTTTTCCGGAGGATACGTTTCCGGATATCTTGGACGCGTGCCAATATTCATCGGCAGCGGTATAGATTGCACATGTCAGAGTATTGCCCGGTAAAAGAAATTTCGCTTCGCTGGTGTCTGTGTTGGCATCCAGCTTGATCTGCATCGTTCCGCCGCTGGTATCAAGATACAGCACATCAGAGGTGGTACTGTCGCTGACAGTTCCTGTGATCGTCATCTCTGCCGCTTCAGTTCTGGTAGGAGAAACAACCACACAGACAAAAACAAAAGTTACCATAAGCAAAACACTTAATAATGCAGACAGTCTTTTATTCATAATGGACCCCCTTACTTGCTTTCATAACACAATATATACTATTACCCAATGATAATTATACATCATGTTGTGTTGGCATGGAAGTCCATTTATCATCAATTAATCAGTTCTTCAATCCTTTTCCAGTCAAATAATTTCAGTGCTTTTTCAATATCACCTATTATTTTTTGGTCCTCAGAGGGCATTTCATACTCTTTGAGTTTTTTGATGATGGCATCAATGGCATCGTAGTCCATTTCCTTCGCAAATCGTCCAATGGCTTCATAGGAATCCTTAAGGTCAATTGCTGATATTTCCTCAGTATTTTCCTGCAGAACATCGGCCTCGAAAACCACATCGGCAATAGGTGCCAGTCTTTCTGAATATGATCTGTATTCCTTCACCAGGGCATCGTGATTCAAAGCTATATACTCATAATCCTTCTGCTTTCCTGCCTTCTCCAGCGCAGCAGCCATTTCGCTCAGCCTTGTGGCTCCGATTATCCTCGCGGAGGCCTTAAGAGCATGAATCTTTATGATATATAGCTTATAATCCTTGTCCTCAAATGCTTTCTCTATTACTTTGCAGTGATCATCAATGGTTTCATGGAACATCTTCAAAGAATAGGAGAACGGGAATGCTCCTCCGTTATTCTTGATTCCCTCATCGATGTTTATAGAGTCTACTTTTCTAAGCCACGCAAGATCATCCGCGAGATCCTCAAGGCCTTCGCCTACGTAATAAGATACTTCCAGCTTGGTAATCTTTTCCTCCGGAAGGTGCTTCTTAATGGCATTCTCCAGAGTTCTTCCGTCAACAGGCTTAGGGATGTATCCATCAAAACCATAGGACTTATACACTTCTTCTGCATCGGGGTAATAATTAGCAGTAAGCGCTAACACCGGCATCTTGTACCCGGCATCTCTTATTGCCTTCAAGGTCTCCACACCGTCCATCTCCGGCATCATATGATCGAGAATGACAATATCAAACTGCTCCTGTTTCATAAGCTCAAGGCATTCTTTGCCCGACATGGCGGTAGTTACCTGCATACTGGTTATCCTGAGAAGTCCTATCATAACCCGGAGGTTCATCTCATTATCATCAACCACAAGAACCTTTGCCTCAGGAGCGGTAAACTGCGGAAGGTACGGACCTCTTATCTGGGTTTCACCGACTTCTTCAAAGACTCCTATAGGTTCATCCCTGGCAATCTTCTGCCATACTTCAAAAATGAACTCTGAACCGCTTCCGTAGGTGCTCTCACACCAGAGCTTTCCTCCCATAAGGTCCGAAAACTGCTTGGAAATGTGAAGTCCAAGCCCTGTGCCCTGAATACCACTGTTCTTGGCCTCTTCCAGACGATCAAAGGCGGAAAAAAGCTTGTTCAGATCCTCTGGTTTTACGCCAATTCCGGTATCCTTTACGGAAAATTGCATGCGGCAACGATCACCATTCTTTTCCAGCATCTTAACAGTGAGCTTAAAGCCGCCTTTTTCCGTGTATTTAACCGCATTGGTCAATAAATTCAGCACTATCTGTTTTATTTTTCCCTGATCTCCGTAAAGCATGCAGGGAATGTTCTTATCTATATCCAGGTCAAATTCAAGCTGTTTCTGCTTGCTCCTTACTCTTATCATGGTGACAATGCTCTGGATCTGTTCCTTGAAATCGTACTCCTGCTCCACCAGATTCATCTTTCCGGACTCAATCTTGGAAATATCCAGAATATCATTTATAAGGTTCAAAAGAGTCTCAGACGCTGCCTTAATATCATAGGCATAGCCCACAACTGACATGAAATAAGGCTTTGGAACGCCTTCCGGGATCTCTCTAAGGATCATTTCATCCATTCCCATGATCGTATTGATAGGCGTACGTATTTCATGGGACATATTGGCAAGAAACCTGGATTTGGCGTTACTTGCCCTCTCTGCCGCCATCCTGGCTTCCTGAATCTTATTCATATTCATAATTTCAAAAATATAAAGTGCCACACACATTCCAACCATGGAAATATTGATCAGCGAAACTCCATAGAATATAAACTGAGCAAATACAGCCACAAACGGAATGATTGAAAAGAGAATAACCGGTACAAATACCATATTTTCAAACACACGCCTGTATCTGATAATCGTTATAAATTCAATCAGCATTATCAAAACCGGGAAAACATAGCTAATTACATACCCCGGAGCTCTCTGATATCTATTCTGATCATCGAAGGTATAATACAGTCCTGTAAACTGTGAAACTGCCAACATTATCAGACCCAGGGAAAAAATAATCTCGCATACCACCAGGGATTTAGGAATCTTGCCTACTGTATCAGATTTCAGATACAGATCCATCAGATATATATTAAAAGAGTGAATGACAAACAGTGACATCATGAAGACAAAAAAGTTAGAGACCCGTACCATATAATAGCCGGTATCACTGACATCGCCGCGATAAATATACGCAAAGCGATCCGCCAAAAGAAGGATCATGGCTTCAAATTCCATGAAAACAAGAGCGTGCTTTCTTTGACGCGAAAGAGTCTTTGTGGATAGCGCAAGTATCACCAGTACTCCGCATCCACCACTTAGGAAAAGCATTAGATCAAGTTGGAATTCTCTTAACCATTCCAGCATTATATCCCCCTATCACTTAATCGTTTGCAATGCAAGCAAAATGGACATTTTTAATATTTTTTTTAGAAAGCCCTCTAAATTTTATGGAATCTTAATTGCAAAAACAGATTAAGTACACATTTATAGTTTATGATAATCACATACATGTGAAAAGTGTGAAATTGATTTTTGTAGGAGCGGCACTACTATGGAAAACTCAAACAGCAAAAAGAACGACAAGATAATAGAGACTGTAAACTACAATGGAAAATATGTCGATGTAAGCACTATAAGAACCAGGATCATTTCTGCAGCAATTGCTCTTGTTGCACTGGTTTCCGTAGGAGTTATTATTTTGTTCTAAAAAATTCCGGCTTGATTTCGTATTAAGCTTATATACCTTGTAAAAAATCAGGAGAATGCAGCTTGCATTCTCCTTTATCTTTTATGAATCTGTTCCGGATCATTTAGTCCTTAATGCCCTTAAGCATCTTTTTGTTCTCGTACATTCTGGCATCGGCTCTTTCAAATACCGTTGCAACCCTCTTGTCGCGGTTCTTATAAAACGCCATTCCGGCCGCAATGACTACATCACCCTTTTCTTTGTTCCTTCTGTTGATGTCGCTAA
Source organism: Butyrivibrio sp. (assembly GCA_024692165.1). GTDB lineage: Bacteria > Bacillota > Clostridia > Lachnospirales > Lachnospiraceae > Butyrivibrio. The sequence goes on from JAILMY010000095.1 coordinate 14,601, forward strand.
GTCTTTGCATCAATTCTGCAATATTGTCATAGTCAGTACCCTGAACGATTGCAACAAACTCATCTCCGCCTACCCTATAAACCGGGCTATGAGCAAAGGTTTTACATATGATAAGACAACCATCTTTAATGAATTTATCTCCTGCCTGATGCCCGTAAGTATCATTTATGAACTTAAGGCCGTTCAGATCACATACAACAATAGCAAACTCCGAAATCTCATCCGCAGCAATCATATCATTGAGCCTGCGCTCAACCTCAGCATAGGCATGCTTATTCTTTACGCCGGTAAGTTCATCGATATTGGCCTTATCTCTGGCTGCTGAAAGGTTTCTGGCATATTCCTGATCTCGCTTAACCTGTGCATCAATATTGAATACACCAACTATCAGTTTCGGACCATCTTTTTCTTCCACCATACCTACTCTGAGACTGACATAGTTAGGCTGTCCATTCATAAGAAGCCTATAGTATAAAGTGAATGCTCCAGAGCTATTGACTGCCTCAAGAATCCTATCCTTTGTAACCATATCATTGAACATATCCAGATCTTCGGCATAGACAGTCCACTGACTGTTTGTATAAGCATCTTTGAAAAAGTCCTTACCGGATTTTGAAAGACCCAAAGCAGCATATTCTTCCTCTATAGCATATTCCGTATACTCGTTGGTCTCAGGATCAACAACATAGATACAGATATTGTCTGAAGACAATGCCGACAATCTTGCAAAGGCTACCTGTTCTTCCTTGATCCTCTCATATTCCGCCCGCTGCTTCATCTGGGCGTCCACGTTGTTTACACCGATAATAATGTGATTACCGGTAGTTTTAATCGGCAACACCTTCATATTAACGTAGGTCGGAGTACCATCAATCATCAGACGATAAGTCATATTAAAGGTTCCATTTTTATCCAGATTCTTCTGAACATTCTCTTTAGTAAACGTATTAAGGAACTGCTCCAGATCATCCGGATAAATAGCAGCCGGCGCATCCTTGTGGGCAGCATTAAAGAAGTCTTCTCCATGGCGCTCCATAGGAAGATCACCAAAATCGCTGTCGGCGGCGTATTCAATAAACTGATCATTATCCATATCAACATAGTAAATATTGATATAGTCCTCGGACAGAGCCCTTGCCACGTGTGTATAAGTCAGTCCTGTCGTTGCAGATGTCTTGTCGATAAAGGAGAGTACCACTGCAGCTACTGCCACCACTCCGGTAACAGGATTAACAGCAATCCTGCGAACAAACAGCTGCACAATGCCGCCATTTAGTGTTCTCTCTTCCATGATGGCTCTTTTTCCATCTCTTGCACAGTGCCTTAAGGCTTTTATGGAGTTTCCCCAGGCTCCATCTTTATAGTCCTTGTAAGAAAACTCGCTTTTTCCCTCAACTCCCTGCAGAGCCAGTCCCACAAATTCCCTGTAGGATTTATTGGCACGGACCAAAGAAAGGCTCGTTTCACCCACCTCATATATTGCCATTGGTAAGGTGTCAAAATAGTTTTTAAGAGAACTGTCATCATTCTTGGATGTGGCAAGATCATACAGATTCACCCTTCCTAGCGCTTCATAATAATCTACTTCTTCAGGATTTTCGAAGCCTATCTGGATTCCCTTTCTGTTTCGTTCGTAGATTTCCTCCAGAGAATTTGGCTTTGAATAATAGGTTCCCTGAAGCTTGGTACAACCAATCTCATTAAGGAATTCAACCTGTTCTTCGCTCTCTACACCCTCAGCCACAGTATCCATATTAAGGGCCATGATCATTCTGATGATCTCAGAAAGAACAATCATTCCGTTATCACTGCCGTTCTGTTCTATCTGCTGAATAAAAGATATATCAATCTTAACCAGATCAAAGTGAATCTTCTGCAGAATCGTCGGTGATGCATTACCGCTACCATAGTTATCCAGCCATACAGAAAATCCCAGGTCTTGGAATCGCTCAACCTGCTTCTTCATGAATTCAAGATCATCGGAAATCGTGCTTTCAGCTATCTCCAACGTAAGATAGGCTCTTTCAATTCCTGCATTATCTACGCGCTTTCTCACCTCTTCAACCATGTCACAGGCATAGAAGTCCTCTTTTGCCAGATTAACAGTCTGAGGAACCATGAATAAGCCATGGGCCACCTGATCCTTAAGCTTTTTAAGCACCTGCTCCACAACGCACAGATCCAGTTTATAGATCGAATTTCTCTCTCTTAGGATAGAAATAAAGTCTCCCGGGGACATAAAACCGTTCTCCGGATCATTCCATCTGGCAAGGCACTCCTCTTCAGAGACCCTACCGTTGGCAGCACGGACAATAGGCTGATAATGTACCTCAATCCAGCCCTCTTCCACAGCTTTATCTATGTTATTCATGACATACTGATGCTTTTCCAGAGTCTCGATCATGGAATAGTCAAAATAGTACGCCTGGGAGGTAGCTACCTCTTTTCCTGTTTCGCAGGCAATCCTGGCCCTGTCATAGGCTGAAGAAATAGCCGCTGTCCCAAATTCATCAATATATACGCCAACCCTAATGGGAAGATTTTTCCCCTCGTCTATGGTTTTACACTCCTCAAAAAGGGACTGCAGTCTTGCATCAAGTCCCTTAGCCTTAGTGAAGACAGCAAAATGATCTGCAGCGAAATGACTGCAGTTCTTATCAGAAAAATGTTTGATTAAAACCTGTGAAAACTTACAAATAAGCTTATCACCCTCGGCAAAGCCGTATTGCTCGTTGAATTCCTTCATTCCGATGAAATCCATGAACAACAATGCCACTGCATCGCCCTGATCTATCAGAGCCTTTCTGCCTTCCTGGGCAAGCTCAAAGAAATAAGACATTCCGGGAAGTCCCGTAACATAGTCATAATTAGCCTTTTTAAAGAGATCCCTCTCACCGATAGCCTCCAGGAGCGATTCACTAAACCGCCCCACCCTTCCGGTATCTTTTCCACTTATGGATCCCTCATCTGCATACCAGACAGCCGCCAATCTGGCCTCCACCTTTGGTATTTGCCGCCCGTATGCGTGAATCACTCTATAATCTCCATCTCTAAGGAGACGATATATAACGTTAAGGGTTCCTCCATACTTATCAAAATTTGCGACCGCATTGGAAACATATTCGAGATCATCGGGATGAATATTATGGAATATATCATCAGCCACCAGAGAATAAGCATCTTCCCTGGATACTCCAATTATCTCACAGAAGCCCTGTGAAAGCGCAACAGCAACAGACCTCTTGTCGATTCTTTGGTATATCGCAAAAGGCACAAGACTGCTCTCTATAAGCCGAAGCTCTTTTTCATCGTATTGGTAATAGTCCACGTCTGCCCTCCACTGGTCCGTGAAAAAGGTCATGGCAAACATTTATCTCCGAATTAACGCAATAGAAAGCGCTTGCAATTATTATATCGAATATCGCATGTATTTTCCATAGGGTATTCTTAATCTCTGCCCCTGCCTTTCAGCGCAAATATGATCAAAAATACATATATAAAACCGATACATGCTGTCAGAAACTGATAAAGTGAAAATGTGGTCTGGAAAACACCCATTTTGCCCCTTAGAGGACTCTCTGCAGGAATAAATGTAGGCAGGAGCCACAGCGATATTGTAAGCCCCATAAACAAGCCCTTTGCCAGAGCACAGACAACGCTCAGGATCATATTTTTAACGTTAATCGGCTTTCTTCCGGCCTTATCGATTTCTTTTTTCAATATGAAATGCACTGCCACCGCCAGCACACAGTTTCCCAGCATGATAAACGGAATGATCAGCGGAACTGCGGTCATCACAGGAGATGCTGCGATGATATATGCCGTAATAGGAGTTATCACACTTAAGATAATTCCGCAGGGCAGATTAACCATGAGCACCGCCAGTGCTATACAGGTATTTATGATCGGCCCCGTGATGAAGATGCTCAGATTCTTGAAAAACTGGCTGATAATGCAGATAGCCAGAAGAATCGCTGTTGTTGTGATCTGTTTCGCCCCAAAAATACTTTTTTTCTCGTCCAATTTTATTAGCTCCCCTCAACAATTTATTAATCTGTTCTTGTGCTCTTGGTCTCCTGTTTATTCTTGTACATACGCTCATCAGCCCGCTTAAATACGTCATCCATTGATTTATCATTGCCAGCTTCATATATAGCCATGCCATAGGCAGCCGAGAATCTTTCCCAAGGTTCTTTGTCAGTATTATTGGAAGACAGCTCAAAAGCCGCCTTCAACTGTTCAAACAAAGCATCCCTGTTGTCATAGTCCCTGTTTTCCAAAAGAACTACAAACTCGTCCCCACCTACTCTGAATACAGGTGAATGATCATATATGATACAGATCTGATGGCATGAACCGAAAATATAGTCATTTCCATGCTCATGACCATATCCGTCGTTTACCTTCTTTAGATGGTTAAGATCCACCATGACAATACCAAATCTTGCCCTTCCGGCAGCAATATCCCCGTCCACTCTCTCCTTGGTCTTATCATACCACGCTTTGTTCTTAACATGTGTAAGAGCATCCTGATAAGCCACCATATCCATGTGACTTACCTTGTTCCTCATGTCTTTTACCTGATCCTCCGCGTCCAGGATGTTCTTCACATAAGCCTTCATATCTTTAGACATCATGTCCACGGCATTTGACAGAGCTTCTACCTCGTTCTGAGTATGGATCACGGGAGGAGTATATGTCAGCAATTCCGGATCCTTTTGCTCATGGGATCTTTCAGCAAAAGAAACCACACTCTTTTCCAGCAGTGTAATTGGATCTGTAATATTCCTTGTCATCCATATCAGGAACAATGTAATAAAAAATGAACCCAGTATAATTATAAGGACAATGTTTGTAATAGTGTATGTTCTTATATTGTTTTCAAGCTCAGATACATCAATATCAACACAAAGAAGTCCGATTGGTTCGCCATTTGAGCTTTTTAAAAGCTTAGAAGCAGTGTAATCATATCCCCAAACACTGAAGTTCTTAAAGAAACTGATCTTATCAGTTTCCATAGCCTCCAGATATGGCACCATCTCGCTGCTTTCATAGTCGTCATCCGAGATCAAACCAAGATAATACCCGTCCGGAGCTGTTTCACGGCCAAGAGCTGTATCCGCACTGAAAATATTCATCATTAAAGGAGGATCTTTAGATATGGGCTTTACAATATAAAGATAATGAATGTCAAAGTCCTCCATGATTCCATCCATAAACTTTCCAAGCTCAATGAATTTCTCGGACTCTTCCAAGGTTTCGACGCACTTTGCCAAATCATCCTTGTCTATATGCCTCTCCACATATTCAAGGATGTCTGTCATTCGTGCATTATATGAACTATAAAGAGACTGCGTATATGTCTTATAGGTATGAATACTCAGGATAAGACACATCATAGCAATGAACTCAGAGCAGCCTATGATTATGCTTCTTTTTAAAGGCTTCTTAAAAGTACTCATGATATCATCTCTTAATATCGACAACATTTGGACGCTAATATAATAATAACATATGTCTTTTTCACTTCTCCACTAAAAGTTCTGTAAACTGAAAAAGCCCCATATTTAAGGGGCTTCAACCATATATTCTTTACCATTTGCAACTATGCTTCTCACATCAGGTATGGAACTAAATATCTTCTCGTCAACATAGTTAAATTTATCCGGTGTAGTCCCGGCTTCCAGGGCCTTGATAAGTGCTTCAACTCTGGGGCCATGAAGAGGATTACACTCTGCTATACAGGAAATCTTCCCCTCCCTGGCATAGGAGAGAGCCTTCTCATTAACACCGTCAAAGGATACAACCATTATTTCACCATTTGCTATGTCAGAACCGACCTTCTTGCCGGCGCTCTCTATGGCATCGATAGCTCCAATGGCTTCGTTATCATTTTCGCAGTATACGATATTGATATTATTAAAACGCTTCAGCAGGGCATCGGTAACCTCCCGGCCCTTGGTTTCAGTGAAATCTCCCGAAACCTCTGCCATAAGGTCCCATCCATACTCTCTTGCAGCATTGGCAAGCCCTCGTGTACGACCTATCTGAGCTGTCGATCCGATACTTCCCTGAATATTAACGATATGAATATCCTCAGGAGCAATACCCTTTCCCTCTGTATAGGCCTTGATCCATGAGGCCATCTTAATGCCCTCCAGCTCAAAATCTGAGCCAACCCAGCAGGAATAAAGGTTTTTGTCAGCTGCATTTACCTTTCTGTCCACCAGGATTACCGGAATTTCGGCGTCTCTGGCCTCGGAAAGCACAGACTCCCATCCATCCTCTGTGGCAGGGGCAAGAACTATATAGTCCACCTCCTGCTGAATAAACATCCTTATGGCGGTAATCTGATTGGCCTGCTTTTGCTGACCGTTTTTATATATCAGAGAATATCCCTTTTCCTCGGAGAAAGTGCTAAGCATAGAATCAGTATTGGCACTTCTCCAATCTGATTCTGCTCCCAACTGAGAGAAGCCGACAGTAATATAGCTGTCGGCTTTTGTATCCTCTTCAGTGTTAATACTTGTCTCACCCGTAGTTGTAGCGCTATTGCCGCATCCGATAAAAATACTTGATATAAGCAGCAATCCTGCCACCCTCTTGATGAAATTGTTCATAACTTCTTTTTCCTTACGCTTTAAGTGCCTTCTTTTTCTGGGCCATAACAACACTCTGGATAACAAGGAAAATGCAGAGCATTGCTGCGATTGTAATTCCTGTCCATCATGCCTGATCCAGACCGGCGGAAGCTACAATATTCTGAATGGTACTAAGTGAAAGAACACCAAAAAGCGTTCCGATTATGTTACCAACACCACCTGTCAGCATTGTTCCGCCGATGATTGATGAAGCAATGGCATTCATCTCCATACCCATGGCATGGCTGGCAGAACCGGATCCAACATGGAGGAAATAAACATATCCGCCTATTCCGGCAAGAACACTACAGATAAGGTGTGAGAGGAACTTGGTCCTTCTTACATTGATACCCATCATAAGAGCACTCTGTTTGTTTCCGCCAACAGCGTAAAAACTTCTTCCAAGCCTGGTCCATCTAAGTACCAAGAATAATAATACCACAATAAGCAGCGCCACGATTACACCAATTTCCACGTAGGCCGGCACATAGATTCCTTTTTTGTTTACTGAACCCATGAATGGCACATTAACTCTTGTAAGCTTCAGAGCATTGAACTCCTCGTCCTCAACATTGAAAGGAGCCGTGTTTACTATGGTTGTCATACCTCTGGCAAAAAACATTCCGGCAAGGGATACGATAAATGGCTGAATATCAAGAACTGCCACCAAAAATCCCTGCACCAGACCAAATGCTATACCGATACCCAGAGCGATAAGTATTGATCCTATGATACTACCGCCCTTGTGATCCAGGTATACGGCACAACTCATTGAAACCAGTGCAACCACACCACCTACGGAAATATCTATTCCTCCCGAGATCATAACAATGCTCATTCCGCAGGCAGTTATTATAAGGGCCGCATTCGCATTCAGAATGTTAAAGAACATCTGAGGCTTGGTAAATCCACCGCCCTGTATAACAATGGCTCCAATGTACATTAACAGAAATATAACAATTGTTATCGTAAGGAGGAGGCTCGTGTCGTTCATTTTGTTAAAGATACTTTTTTTCTCTTTATTCATTACGCCGCCTCCTTCCTTTTAGCCATATTTTTTCCCAGTCGAGCCATGTAGTCTCTTACAGTTGGTGCTGAGAATACTACAAGAAGGATAACTACAACTGCCTTATATGCTGCAAGGGCATCTGACTGAACATTGAACTTGTACAGTGTTGTAGTCAGGAACTGAATTACATAGGCTCCGAGAATTGAAGCCCACATGTTGAACTTTCCTCCGGAAAGTGCATTTCCTCCAAGAGCAACGGCAAGAATGGCATCCATCTCAATGTCCTTGGCAATAACTGAGTAGTTGATGGTTGAAAGACGGCTAACCTTGATAAGAGCAGCCACAGCCACACAAAGTCCCAAAATTACGAAAGCGAGGAACTTGATAAATGTAGGATTTATACCGTTAAGTCTTGAGGAATTCTCGTTGATTCCCACTGCCTGAGTGTAAAGTCCCAGATTAGTAAACTTCAGAACCAGTGCAATTATAACGATGCAAATTGCAACTATAAATACTGTAGTAGGAATCGGTATTCCTGGAATAAAACTTCCAAAATAAGAGAACTTAGGATCCGGAACAATCGGAAGTTCATTGTTGTTGATCCATGCCGCAATTGATCTTCCTGCGGTAAACAGGATAAGTGTTGCGATCATGGGCTGAATCTTGAATATGGCCACCAGCAAACCGTTAAAGGCACCACAGAGCATACCTACGATACAAGCCACAAGGAATGCCACGATGATAGGGGCCTGAATCTGATCCGGTCTTGAATTGCCACCGCAAAGAACACGGAGCATTGCAGAACCAGCAATAGCGATGGTTGCACCAACGGAAATATCCTGTCCGCCGGATGCAGCAGTTACTAAAGTCATACCGATTGCAAGAATACCAAGTTCTGAGCCATAGTCCAGAATTGTAATGAGATATCCGGATAATACCGGATTTCCTGCATTATTAGTTCCAAGGGTTATCCTAAAGAACCCCGGGTCATTGATAAGATTTATCACCGCAAGAAGGATAAGCGCCATAAGCGGGATAAACAGCTGATTTGATGTCAGCCTCTTAAAAAAGCTCTTTACCATACCTTACTCTCCTCCTGCGATAGTACTCATGATCTTATTCTGTGTAAGGTCATCGCCCGAAAGCTCCCCAACGACCTTTCTATCGCGCATTACTACTAATCTTGAGCAGGTTCTTAGCATCTCATCAGTTTCAGAGGAAATGAATGTTACACTCATACCCTCAGATGCAAGTTCCAGCACAAGCTTCTGGATATCTACCTTTGTTCCTACGTCGATACCTCTTGTGGGCTCATCAAGAATAAGATATTCAGGATGCATCAAAAGCCATCTGGCCAGGATAACCTTCTGCTGATTACCACCAGAGAGGGATTTTATGGGGGTATCAACAGAGGCCGTCTTTATATTGAGTTTCTCAATATACTCCCTGGCAAACGCATTGGCTTGCGCCTTGCTAAACGGCTTAAAGAAGCCGGTAAGCACCTGAAGAGCCATGATTATATTTTCTCTGACTGACAGATCTCCGATGATTCCGTCAAGCTTTCTATCCTCAGGCAGATAAGCAATGCCGTTCTTCATGGCATCAAGAGGCTTTGAAATCTTAACCTCTTTGCCCTTTACCTTAACATTGCCACCAATTACTCTGTCTGCACCAAAAATTGCTCTGACACACTCACTTCTTCCTGAACCAAGAAGACCTGTAAAGCCGTTAACTTCACCTTTTTTAATATAGAAATCAAAGGGCTTGATTCCTGCATCACTCTGAAGGCCCTTTGCTTCGAATACTATTTCTCCTGCGTCCTGTCCATTATATGCCTCGTGCTCACCCTTAATATCAGAGAGGTCATCCATCTCTTTTCCGAGCATCTTGGCAACCAGCTGAACTCTGGGCAGATCCTTTATCTCATATTCACCAACCAGCTGGCCATCTCTAAGAACCGTAATCTTGTCACAAACTTCATACACCTGGTCAAGGAAGTGTGTAACAAAAATGATTCCTACTCCCATTTCCTTGAGGTCTCTCATGAGGCCAAAGAGCTTTTCAACCTCCTGCTCATCCAGAGAGGATGTGGGCTCGTCAAGGATAAGAACCTTACAATCCATATCAATGGCTCTGGCTATTGCCACCATCTGCTGTACTGCAATTGAACAGTTTGAAAGCTGCTGAGTTGCGCTGGCCGGAATATCCAGCTGTTCTAACAGCTTGTCCGCGTTAGCATTCATCTGCTTCCAGTTTGTAAATGCGCCCTGTTCCCTACCTATAAACATATTCTCTGCTACAGTAAGGTTCGGACAAAGTGTAATTTCCTGATAAACGGTGCTTATTCCAAGCTTCTGTGCATCCTGTGGAGAGTGAATGGCAACCTCGCCTTTTCCCTCCAGCTCGATGGTTCCGTCATCCTTGGTATAAACTCCGGTCAAAACTTTTATAAGCGTAGATTTTCCAGCTCCGTTTTCCCCCATCAGTGCATGGATTTCGCCTTTATTTAAGGTAAAATCCACATTTTGCAGCGCACGGACGCCTGGAAATGTTTTATTGATGCCTCGCATCTTTAGCACTACATTTTCACTCACGTTTTCACCTCGCCAAATCTTTAAAAACGGCGCAGAGCACAGCCCTGCGCCAATGTGTATCACTGTATGTGATGGTGATATGCGGATTGCTTCGCTGCGCTCTCGCAATCCTACAAACATTCGGAAATCGATCCGCTCATTCTTCGCGTATCTTTTTTCCTCATGTTTGTTCGATCCTCAAGGTCACGAGATGTATCATGCAAGCATGACATCTCGTGACTTTTCGTCTCTATATCATCAGATCCCGTAGTTATCTACATCTTCCTGTGTGATTGTTGAAGCATCGAAGCCCTTCTCATCCATGATGATTGTCTTCTGTGAAAGTGTTCCGCCACCCTCAAGAGTCTTGATGATGTCATCGATGTAGCTAGCCTGGAAAGGATTACACTGTCCGTCATAGTTCCAGTTCTGAGCAAGAAGCTCTTCAAGAGCCCACTTGTTGCAGTCAAAGCCCATAACAACAACGTCCTTGCCAACACCGTGTGAGATACCTGCTGCATCAAGAGCTGCAACAGCGCCCTTAGCCATATCGTCGTTCTCAGCATAGATTACGTTGAAAGGTGTGCCAGCGTCGATAACTGACTGAACGATCTGCTGTGCCTTCTCAGCATTCCACTCAGCTGTCTGCTGCTTAACGATGTTCCAGTTAGCCTCTGCAGCAACCTTAGTGTCAAGAGCTCCACTTCTACCCTGCTGAGCAGCTGATCCCATAACACCCTGAATGTGGATTACGTTGTACTCTGAAAGTCCCTGACCTGCAAGCCAGTCAACAGCTGTCTGGCCTTCTTTAGCCATATCTGAAACGATAGAAGCCTCATAGAGACTAGAATCAGCATCGATAGTACGGTCGAAAAGGATAACCTTTACGCCTGCAGCCTGAGCGTCCTGAAGAACTGAATCCCAGCCTGCTGTATCAGCTGCTGAAAGAAGAAGATAATCTACTTCATCCTGAATAAATGTCTGAGCGTACTGAATCTGCTCATCATTCTTTAAGCTGTATGCAAAAGATGCATCATAGCCGTTTTCCTTTGTGAACTTAGCCTTTAAGTCAGAATCGTTAGCTGTACGATATCCGGACTCGTTAGGATCGTTGTTGATGATACCAACCTTGATAAGTCCATCTGCTCCGCCTGATGCTGCAGGAGCTGCTGTCTGTGAGCTGCTACCACATGCCATAAGCCCGAAAGCCATAGCAGTTGCCATAAATACCGCCAATACCTTTTTCTTCATAGTTTCCTCCTAACATACGAAATCTTTTTAAGGGACCATTCCCTTCGAATTATATTTTAGGAAACCTACGAAAAATAACCATTAAATAATAAACGAAACTATGTTGAAATTTTTATGATTTCTTTATAATGTTTCATTTTTCTACGATTATGTTTAAGATTTTCGGCAAACGGATTGAAACACAGCTTCCTTTTTCATACTCACTCTCAATGCTGATGCCATATTCCTCGCCAAAACTAAGGCGAATACGCTCATTAACATTATAAAGACCATAAATGGCTGTATTCTCCAGCTTCTCTCCCGTAAGGCCCTTGGTGATTTCCTTAAGGCGCTCAGGTTTCATGCCCTTTCCGTTGTCCTTGACCTGAATGAGCATGGTCTCCCCTTCATCCCTGCCGGTGACAGTAATGGTTCCTCCGCCTCTGACATTCTTTATTCCATGGTACAGAGCATTCTCTACGATGGGCTGTATGGTTATCTTGGGAATCTGGAAGTCAAAAAGCTCCTCCGGTACATCTATCTCATAAGTTAAAATATCCTGATATCTTATCTGCTGAATCTCCAGGTAGCTCCTTACGTGCTGAAGCTCGTCCCTTATGGTCACTATTTCTTTTCCCTTATTGAGAGATGACCTGAAGAAATCAGAAAGGCTGCCTACCATCTTAACAACCTGCTTTTGATTGCCTGCCTCTGCGGACCAGACAATAGTATCCAGGGTATTATATAAGAAATGAGGGTTTATCTGGGCCTGCAAAAGCTCAAATTCCGCCTTTCGAAGCTGTTTCTGTTCTCTGGTAACCTGCTCCTCAATGGGCTTTGTGATCCACATAGGACCTACGATGGATACCACAATTATGGCCACAAGAATAAAGCAAAAAATAGCAATTGATATCTTTGCGGTATTGAGATATAGGGCAGTATTCTCAGCCTGAGCTATCTGAATCTGTTTATTCTCATAGTAAATATATTCGTTTATTGTCTCCTGTAAAAGAGATGTAACAATCTGAACATCATTCTCCCAGATGAGCATATTTTTCTCATACCGGTTGCCGTTTTCCAAATTGATTTTAATCTTCTCGATATAGCCGTCGAGATTGCTCAGATACTTCTGGGCGCTGGTAAGCCTCTGGCGGTTTTCTGTGTTTTCCGTATACTTATCAAGGCTCTCAACGACATTTCTGGCCCCTGCCAGAAGGGCTGTGGTCCTTGAATCCTCCGGTGACACATTTCCAACGATCAAAAGATAGGTTTCGTAGTCGAAATCCTCTTTGAAATCCAGACTGAATTCGCTGGCTGCCACCACCGAATTAAGCATGTCATTATATCTTTCCTTGATCAGCCACAGATTATAAAATGCAAACAGCATAAATACGATGTTTGGTAAAAGAAGTACCAGATAGGTAATTCGAATCTGCGTAGCGAGAAACGGCTTGCCGCTTTCGACTCGTTTCTTTATGAATTCCTTCATCAAAGCTCCTCCTGGCCGTTTCCACCCCTGAACTGTGTTGTCGTTACTCCCTGTGTCTTCTTAAATAAATATGAGAAATAATGAGGATCCTTATATCCCACCAAAAGACCTATCTCATTGCTTCTCTTGGATGTGGAGGTCAACAGCTCTTTTGCCTTATCCATTCTGTAATCCGTAAGGTATTTGATAAATGTCTGACCTGTTTCCTGCCTGAATACGGCACTGAGGTGATTGGGCGAGAAATTTACATGGGCTGCCAGCTGATTGAGTGAAAGATCATCTTCAGCATAATGCTCGTCAATGTAGTTAATAACCTCTCTCACCGCCTCTCTGTAGTGACCTATAGAGTTCTCATTTCGAAGAGTGATGGCCTTGTCCATAAGGTTGTACAAATACTCACAGGTGCTGTCTTCATCAGCCATAAGCTCTGCAGTGGGAATAAGCTCCTCCACGCTGTCCTTGGGCAGTAACAGCTCTGTTTCCACAAATTCCGTAACGCAGAAATAGATGTCCATGGCGATATACTGTCTGAGCATAGTGGATTTCATAGCATTTTTGCCCATGCCATTAAAGAACTCCCTCATGAAGAACTCCGTCTCTGAAACATCGCCCTTTCTAAGGAACTCCTTGATGAGCTTTCTGTCTATATGCTTGGAATCCACTTCAGAGAGGATCACGTTATCCAAATGTGGATTCAGCTTCTCCTCAGATCCCACCAGGAAGTTACTTTCCTCAGACAGATAAATATGCGCATAAGCCCTGCTAGCCCAGTTAAAGGAAACAGGGATATCATTTATTCTCTCTACCACCTGGCCCACGCCGCCGAAGTATCTGATATGGTCATTAAGGGAAAAGAGCTCCTGCATCTTCTCAAGGCATTCTGCGATGTTACTGTCCACCTCATCCTTAGTTTTGCCTCTGAACAAAAGCGCCTTTCCATCCAGGTTCATATCAAAGGAAATAGCACCGTACTTAAGGGCCAGTTCAGGAATCTTCTCATCAACGCTTACTACACTACGGGAATACTCACTGACATCGTGCTTGATGGACCACACCTTAACCAAAACAATATTGTAAAATGGCGCCAGAAGTTCTATGGAAAGCTTACGGGAGGCGTTGATAATGTAGTTGATCTCACGTCTTCCGGTAACAAGATCCTTAAAAAGGTCCTGTTTCTCCAGCTCAACGCGTTCCTTCATATCCTCTTCATATTTTCTTGCAACTTCTCTTTCGCGATTTTTCTCTATAATGCGCCTTGCTACAGCATCAATCTCTGACAGGAGATTGTCGCCGCTTATGGGCTTGCTGAGATAAGAAGCCACACCGATCCTAATGGCTTCCTTTGCATATTCAAAATCTTCATATCCTGTAAGAAGTATTATCTCTGTATTGGGAAATTCTGCCTTGACCAGACGGCTTAGTGTAAGTCCGTCCATAAACGGCATTCTGATATCTGTGATAAGGATGTCCGGTCTCTCCTTTTGTATCATGGAATAAGCCACTTCCCCGTCGCCGGCTTCTCCACAAAAGTCATATCCATGGGCACCCCAGTTTATATTGTTCTTGATTCCCTCGCGGATTACGAACTCATCCTCCGCTAAAAATACCTTTAACATACCAAGTCTCCCTACCCCATGCACCTTAGGTGCACTCACGAGGCTATTGTACCATGAACCACATAAAAATCGCCACTGCTAATCAAATCAATTAGCAGTGGCAAGTATTTGTTCATTATTATTCTTATTGGTCAATCAGCTAATAGCTCAATCCAAGGTTGAATATCCGAAGCCGTTGCAGATAGCATCGATCGGAACACCCTCTTTACAGAGCTTACAGCCATCATGAGGGTAACTTACATAATCCGGGAAATCTCTCTTGGTGAAAAGAGCTCTTATCGGAATATTCTCAATCTGGGTAGCAATAGAGAATACTGCAGATATTCCTACAATCTCGCCCTGATAGAACCTTACGGAATTCAGCGCTGTCAGAAGAGTTCCTCCTGTTGTTGCCGAATCAATAAGGATCAGTACCTTCTTACCGGCAATCATGTGCTTATTGTTGTCTCTGAACATCATCTGACTATTAACATTGTATTCGGGAGATGTAATATACATTGTCTTATGGGAGTTCAAGGAAATAATGCCAGCCTGAGTCAGCTTATCTCCCATATACGCACCAACAACCTCCATGCCGTTAAGGCAAAGAATAGTATCAATTACATCCGAAGCCAAATACATCTCAGCCAAAGCCTCACCGGTTGCCCTGGCTTCCTTCATTCTGGCTTTTGTATCACACAGATCCATGTAATAGTTTACGTGAGAATGGGGTGTAATAAAATGCCCCGGTGTGATACGAAGAATTACGTCATTGTGCCCATTGTACTGAATCTTCTTATAGTTCTCCATAATGTAACCCCCTTACAATTATGATATCACATCACGACTTGTTTTTGTCGTTTTCACGTAATTTCTTTATGCCCTCTATGGCCGTTTTATAAATCAGTGCCATATGTCTGGACGCCGGATCATTCATATCACATTTATTCTGCATAAGCTTAAAATGCTGCAACGCTTCATCGATGACCGATTTGGAGATTACATAACCATCGCAATACAACGTTCCGGTCTCAGGATCGTACCTTGATTCTTCAAACCTGGTCTTAGCGTAATCACCGGCTCCCATACTGGCCGCGAGCTGATTGATAAGGTCTTTTCTGGAATCTGCCATATAAACTCCTTCCCGAATTATACCCTGCAATTAATTCACTCGATTTTTAGGTAGTGTGTCACAAAGAAATTTTAACACATTCATAAACGGCCAAACGTTAAAATTTTATAATTTTTTGTAGATACAACGAACTGTGAGCTTCTCCGGTTTTCCTCCAAGAATCTGGATTCTTCTCTCCCCTGCGTTAAGGTCAAAATAGTTGTCTGAAAGAAGCAGATCATCGTTTTCATTGCGGATCTCAACACTCTTGGCATAAGCTGCTGCGCTTACTACGATCTCATCACCCTCTGCTCTTACGGTAAGATCAGGATCCACAAACTTAAAGTGCTTAGGAGGGCAGAACAGAACTGTTCCTTCTGACAGGATTTCTCCCTCTTCCGCTACCTGATAGCTTACGTAGTTCTCGTAAAGGTCTGCATGATTCATATCAATCTCATCAAACCAGGTTGCGGAAAGGGCCTCAGATACAAGCTCTTTTTCACCGGATTCAATAACATTTGCTTTTGAATCTCTAAGCTGCCAGTAAACAGTGAGACTATGTCTTTCCATGGTCTCGTTCTGGACATTAAGTCTGATGGATTTCTGGATAGGCTCCTTATCGTCATTTACACTGATCCTTTGATCCAGATATCCCCTTTCTTCGCAGGAAACAAGGATTGGAGCAAAGAATCTCTTTGCATAATACTGAAGAGCCTTCCATCTGCCTTCATAATCTATTGAAGCCCATGATGCTACAGGCCAGCAGTCGTTAAGCTGCCAGTATACTGTTCCCATACATCTGCCTCTGTTTCTTCGGAAGTGCTCAACACCGTATCGAATAGCCTCAGCCTGAAGGAGCTGAGAATAATAAACGAGCTCATCCAGACTCTCAGGATAAAGGAAGGTCTGGCTCATGTAGTTCATAATTTTTCCGTTTGCAGCATTATTTCTCTGATGCTTCTCCATTACATAGGAAAAGATGTTGCGATCTCCCGGCTCAGTAAAGGTCTCAATGGTCTTTACAGATGGGAATGACTGGAATCCAAACTCAGAGAGATATCTGAAATGGAACTTACGATACTCAGTAAATGGCTGATTTCCATGCCATACCTCCCAGTAGTGGACATCTCCTCTGTTCTCATCGTTAGGGTCATCAAATCCTCCGCCTGAGGATGGACTTGCGGGCCAGTAGAAGGTCTGCGGATCCAGCTTCTTGAGCAGTTTAGGGAAAAGATACTCATACATCTTCACATAGTCGGATTTAAGAGTAAATTTCGCACCCCAATGCTCGTATCCCACAAACAGTTCCATCTCATTATTTCCGCACCACAGGCCAAGGCTTGCATGGTGACGAAGCCTTTTTACATTCTGGATGATCTCGACAGTGATGTTCTCCTCGAAGTCCTCTGACAGTCTGTATACAGCACATGCAAACATGAAATCCTGCCATACAACAAGACCCAGTTCATCGCACAGGTCATAGAAATCATCCTCCGGATAGTATCCTCCGCCCCATACACGGATGCAGTTAAAGTGTGAATTTACGCAGTGAGTAAGAAGCTCTCTTGTGCGCTCCTTGTTTACTCTGCTGAGAATGTTATCCTGAGGGATATAGTCAGCTCCCATAGCAAAAATCTTCACACCGTTTACCTTGTGGGCGAACTCCTCGCCATACTGGTCCTTCTCCCTGGAAATCTCCATGGTTCTAAGACCGATGCGCTTCTCCCACACATCAATGGCTGATGTTTCAGAACCGTTTGCGCCGGTATCTTCTGCCTTAAAAAGCTCAACTTTCACTGTATAAAGTGGCTGCTTACCGTAGCCATTTGGCCACCAGAGCTGAGGTTTTTCAATAACAACTGTTTTTGACGCATCGACTCTGTCAGTCAAAACTTTGCCATTCGGATCAGTAACTGTTACTAAAGAGCAGTATTTATCCGGATTCTGATATTTCTCATCGAGCGCCACATCAAAAGAAAGCTCCACCTCATTCTCAAGATGGTTCTGTTTAACATACACTGAATCAAATCTTGTTCCCTCAACTCCTACGAGAGTAACATCTCGCATGATTCCTGCATCTGGAAGTCTTGGACCCCAGTCCCAACCAAACATGTAGTGAGCCTTACGAAGCTTGGGGAATCCCCTGCTGCAATCCTCTGAGCCGAGGACCGGATCTTCCTCGAAAGCTTCCTTGATAAACTTATTTGGTGAATGAAGTACCACCTTAAGCTCATTTTCAGGCTTAAGCAGCTCTTTTACCGGATATTCATAAGTTCTGTGCTGATTGCACACACTTCCCAAAAGGCCGCCGTTAAGATAAACGTCAGCTACAGTATCAATCATGTCAAAGCGAAGGAGCACATCTGTGCAGCCTGTGTACCCCTCTGCCTCATCTACCTTAAATGCAGTCACATATTCATAGTCATAATCCATGAGCCTGAGTGCTGCATCCTCATTATCCCTGTAATAAGGATCCTCCATAAGCCCATTAGCCAAAAGATCTGTATAGACGGTGCCCGGAACCTTCGCCTCATAGTAGTTCTCCTGGTCAGTTCGTCTCATTTTCCATCCATCATGTAAAGTCTTCTTTATCATTCTGAATTCCTTTCTTGTTGCCCTGATCCTGTGATCATTTTTCCGCTGTATTATGCGACATAATTATTATATTTCATGGGAAATCCGATTAAAACAGATTAATTATGAAATTGTTGTGTTCTGGTTTCCATTTTAATGAAAATAATGTAGTATATTAACAATGGCGTTAGATTTAGAGTTTTGGAGGGTTTTATGGGTAAAAAGTCAATTAAAGAGAATAAGAATATCTTCTTTGAAAGTCGTGAAGCGGCTGGGCTCACAAGAGCACAGGCCAGTGAACTTATAGGAACTATCAGCGAAAGCCGTCTTGAGAAAATGGAAACTGAAAAGACAGCCATCTATCCCGAGGATGTTGTAGACATGGCAAGAGCATACAAAAAGCCTGAGCTCTGCAACTATTACTGCACACATGAGTGCAGAATCGGCAAGACTTCTGTTCCTGAGGTTAAGATTTCATCTCTTTCAGAGATCGTTCTCGGAATGCTTTCAGCTCTTAATTCACTGGACAGACAGAAGGATCGCCTCATTGATATTACTGCTGACGGCGAAATCTCAGATGATGAGCTTCCGGATTTCGTGCACATACAGAAAGAGCTTGATCAGATCGATCAGACTGTTGAATCCCTGAAGGTTTGGATGGCAAGCACCATCGCCGAGGGCAAGATCAACAAGGACAAGCTTGATTCTCTCCAGAGAAATGCTTGATCTGCAAGATCAATATTATTTTATTAAATAATGAAAAGGCCTCAAGGTCAGGGATATTCCCAAAACCTTGAGGTCTTATTTTTCATATTGATTGCAATATACAGATTGCTTACGCGCTCACATATCACACATCCATCAGTGACAGTGCTGCCTCATCCGCAATAAGCGTAAAGTCAGGATGAAGCTGAAGAATTGAAGCCGGGATAAGGGGATTGATTTCCTTGGAAAAGGCCTCTTTTACGATAGGTGCCTTTCCTTCTCCATTGGCGATCATAACGATCTTCTTAGCCTGCATTATTGTTCCTACGCCCATAGTTATAGCCTGTCTCGGAACCATTGATACATCCTCAAAAAATCTCTTATTTGCCTCTATAGTACTTTCAGTAAGATCTACCACATGGGTTTTCCTATAGAAAATATTATCCGGTTCATTAAATCCGATATGACCGTTATTGCCGATTCCAAGTAGCTGCAAATCGATTCCGCCAAGGTCATCTATGATCTTCTCGTATCTGCGGCATTCCGCCTGAGGATCAGCGTTCATTCCATTGGGAATGTTAACGTTCTGCGGGTCAAGATTTACCCTTGAATACAGGTGCTTTTCCATGAAATATATGTAGCTCTGATCGTTATATGCAGGAAGTCCTACATATTCATCAAGATTAACCGTCTTAACCAGGGCAAAATCCAGATCCCCTTTGCCATACCAGTCTACCAGCTGATCATACAGGCCAATGGGAGTTGAACCTGTAGCCAGACCAAGAACACAGTTTGGTTTAAGAATTATCTGAGCAGACAGAACATTGGCTGCCTTTCTGCTCATATCCTGATAATCACGAACTTTAATTATTCTCATATCTGCGCCTCTTATGAATTCATCTCGCTGTAATCAAAGCCCTTAAGCTTAAGTTCCTCTGCACGGATACATGCTGCGAAATGCCCCGGTTCAAACTGCTTGTATTCAGGAGTAAGCTCGCTGCACTTCTGATCGCAGTATCTGCACCTGGTGTGGAAATAGCATCCGCTTGGTGGATTAGCAGGGTTAGGAATCTCGCCCATAAGCGGAATTCTCTCCTGTATATAGTTAGGATCCGCAACAGGAACCGCTGACATAAGCGCCTCGGTATATGGGTGCTTGGGACGTGTAAAAATCTGTTCCGTCTCACCATATTCTACCATTTTTCCAAGGTACATTACGCCAACTCTGTCAGAAATATGTTCTACTACTGAAAGATCATGGGAAATAAAGATATATGTAAGCTTCATTTCCTTCTGAAGGTCCTTAAGCAGATTGATAACCTGAGCCTGAATTGAAACGTCAAGGGCTGAAACAGCCTCATCACATACAATAATCTTTGGTTTTAAAACAAGAGCTCTTGCGATTCCGATACGCTGCCTCTGTCCACCGGAGAATGCATGGGGATATCTCATAAGATAAGCAGGATTAAGACCTACCTTCTCCGCCATCTCTTTTGCCATCTGATCCATTTCACTTGTAGGCATTTTAGGGAAATTTGCCTTAAGTGGCTCTTTGATGATATCAAGGACTGTCATTCTTGGATCAAGGGAGGAATACGGATCCTGGAAGATCATCTGAATCTCTTTACGGATGGACTTCATCTTCTTTTTGTCCACCTTTAGGAAATCCAGCTCTTCGCCGGCCTCTGTGCGATACATAACCTCGCCCTCTGAAGCATCATAAGCTCTCACTATGCATCTTCCCAGGGTAGTCTTACCACAGCCTGACTCACCGACAATACCGATGGTTTCACCTTCTCTTACAGAGAAGGATACATCTGTTACCGCCTTAACAGTAACATTCTTGGAGGTAAAACGCTTATGAAGGTGTTTGACTTCAAGAATATTATCTTTTTCCACGCTTCTTACCTCCTTCTTCTACAGGGCCTCTGGCCTCTTCTTCCTTAAGCCTGGCCTCAACTTCCTGTCTGTGCTTCTGACATGCAGGGTTGTTGCAGGCAAAGCATGCAATCTTGTGCCCCGGCTCAGTCTCCACCAGCTCAGGCTCGGCTTTATCGCAAAGACCCTCAATACGGGCATCGCATCTGTCATAGAATCCACACTGCTTTGGCAGATTCATGGCAAGAGGAACTGTTCCCTCGATGGAGAAGAGTCTCTCGTCCTTTCTGCCACCGATCTTGTGGACAGAACCCATCAGACCTCTTGTATAAGGGTGCTGAGGATTTGCATAAATTGTCTTGGAATCGCCGGTCTCAACAACCTTTCCAAGGTACATAACAGCTACTCTGTCGCACATTCTTGCAACAACGCCCAGGTCATGGGTGATGAACAGAATAGCCATATTGAACTCCTTCTGGAGCTCTTTCATAAGCTCAAGGATCTGAGCCTGAATTGTAACGTCAAGGGCTGTTGTAGGCTCATCCGCAATAAGAAGCTTGGGATTACATACAAGAGCCATGGCGATAAGTGCTCTCTGAAGCATACCGCCTGAGAACTCATGAGGATACTGGTTGTATCTCTTTTCAACATTAGCGATACCAACCTTTCTCATAACTTCCATAGAAATCTCTTTTGCCTTCTTCTTGTCCTTGGTGATGTGCAAAAGAGTACACTCGTTGATCTGATTACCGATAGTGTACATAGGAGAAAAAGCTACCATAGGCTCCTGGAAGATCATAGAGATCTGTTTGCCTCTGATATTGCGTATCTCCTTGCCTTTTGGATCCATCTTAAGGATGTCTACCTCGCTATCATCTTCATTTCTGAACATGATCTCGCCGTGGGGGTAGCATTTCTTGTCATTGATAGCGAGAATCGACTTACAGGTAATTGACTTACCGCATCCGGACTCACCAACAAGGCCAAGAGTTTCTCCGCGTTTTATCTCAAAATTGACGCCTCTTACAGGAGTAAGAGTTCCCTCCATCATCTTTATGTCTATATGGAGGTCTTTTACTTCCAAAATATTATCCTTTTCCATAAATGCCTCCTGAATTACTTGTAAGGGTCTGCTGCATCTCTCATTCCGTCTCCCAGGAAGTTAAATGCCAGAACCGTAATAGTTACAAAAATGATAGGAATAAGCTTGTGTGGGTTAGCTGCCACGTCAGTAACTGAGCTGGCTTCCTGAAGAAGAACACCCCAGCTGGTTGCCGGTGATTTGATACCAAGGCCAAGGTATGACATTGATGTCTCACCAACGATTGATCCCGGAATACCCAGAGTAAGAGAAACGATAAGGTAACTCATAAATCCGGGAACCAGATGCTTCCAGATGATCTTCCAGGTGGAAACGCCGGAAATTCTGGCAGCCATTACATAATCTTCATTCTTAAGGGAAAGGAATTTGCCTCGTACAACTCTGGCCATTCCGGTCCAGTTAATGAATGAAAGGATAATTGTCATGTAAAAGTACATCTTAACAGTTGATATTCCTGCAGGAATAGCTGCTGAAAGAGCCATCCAAAGAGGAATCTGAGGAACCGCTCCAATAACCTCGATAATTCTCTGGATTATCATATCGAGAACGCCTCCGAAATATCCGGAAACAGAACCGATAGCAATTCCAAGGAAGAAGCTTATGATGGCACTGGCAAATGGGATAGAAAGTGAAATTCTGGCTCCCAAAAGCACTCTGGAAAAGATATCTCGTCCGAGAGAATCTGCTCCAAAAAGGAATACCTTGGCTCCTGTGCCACCCTTAGATCCTTCACCTACACCAAACAGGTGCAGATCACAGGGTACTAAACCTAAAATCTTGTATTTAGAGCCATGTACAAACCATTCAATCTTGTAATACTCGGAAAGATCAGGCTCTAAAGCAACTTCAAAGGTCTTTTTATCAATTGTCTTTGTAAGCTTGTAAACGTGAGGACCTACGTGTTCATCCTCAAAAATAGTGTAAATCTTGGTTGGTGCAGAGTTTCTGTAAAGTCCATCGAACTCATCAAGTGAGTAGGGAGCAAGGAAATCTGCAAACAATGCTGAAATGTACAAAAAAGCCAGGATAATAAATGAAGCCTGTGCCAGCTTGTGCTTTTTCAGCTTTCTTGCCATCAATGTCCATTGGGAGGCAAGATAATAATCTTCTTTTGATTTCTTCTTAGCCATTATCTATTACCTCCTGAATAACGGATTCTAGGATCAAGGAATGCCAGTGCAATATCAGAGAAAAGAACTCCGATGACAACCAGTACAGCCTGGATCATAACGATAGCACCTGCCAGGTACATGTCCTGAGACTGAAGAGCCTTGTAAAGAACCGGACCCTGAATTTGCATGTTAAGTACCATAGCAGTAACTGTTGATCCGGAGAACAGACTTGAAAGAACTCCGCCCAGACCTGATACTGTAGGATTGATAGCTGCTCTGAAGCAGTATTTCATGATGATCTTGCCCTCAGAAACACCCTTTGCTCTGGCAGTTAATGTATACTGTTTTGCAACCTCATCAAGCATCTGCGCACGAACGGAACGGATGATTCCGCAGGTTCCGCTGGTACCGATAACCACGATAGGAATGATCATTCTCTTTAAGAAATCACCGAAATTATATAAATGAATGCCGTTTTGCAGCATCTCCTGAGTAAACAGACCTACGTTCGCATTGCCTGTCCACTTATATGATAGATACATCAGCACAATAGCCAAAATAAAGTTAGGTATCGCAGTTCCAAGGAAACCAATAATAGCTGATATGTAATCTCCCGCTGAATACTGATGGGTACTTGCATATACTGCTATAGGTATGGATACCAGATACTGAAATAGCATGATTATAGCCGTTACGCCGATGGTAAGACCAAGCCTGTCATTAACAACGCTCCAAACGTCTCTTCCATAGGCAAATGAATACTTCCAGTTGTGATGTGAATGATAAAGCCTGTAATAAGCTGAATCTGTGGGAGTCCAGATAATATCTTTTACCCACTTGATATATTGCTGCCAAACCGGCAGATCAAGACCGTAGTCTGCCCTCATAGATGCTGCGTAATCAGCATCAACCAATTCTCCCTCTGTTGCCAGCGCCGCGATATGCGCAGATACATAGTCCCCCGGAGGAAGCTGTATAACGAAGAAAACCAGTATTGAGATAAGAAGCAGTGTAGGAATAAACATAAGCACACGTCTTATGATGTACTGCACCAGATCTCTTTTAAAGAATGCAATAAGCTTATTTTCCTCCATTAGAAATGTCCCTTTCCAAATAAATCTCTTCCCTTTTTCAAAAAAACCGGAGACATGGAAACTACCACGTCTCCGGAACTTATTTATTGATACGTCAAACTATCAATTCAATATTACTCTGTCTTGAAAATTACTTCGTAGTGAGCCATGTTTGCATACTGATAGCAGTCAGCCCATACAAGGTTATCAGCAAAATTCTTTAACTTGGAACTTACAAGCTGATAAGAATTCTCTGCCTTAAGGTAGGCGATAGACCAAAGGTTCTCTTTGTGGATCTGATAAATCTGATCCTGATATGTCTCTCTCTCAGCCTCGTCTGATGTAAGACGCCACTTGTCATAGAGTTCTACAAGCTTAGCCATATCTCCTGTAGGCTCAACACCCTGAGCACCCTTTGTTGCATAGAATGTACCATACTCACCATACCACTCAGCTGCCTGTGCGATTGGAACGAATGGAGCTGCTCTATCCTTAAGTGATGCACCGCCGATAGAAGTGTGAGGTCCCATTACAGCAACCCAGTCATTGTTATCAACTGCTTCATCAAATGCTGATACTTCAAGGTTCTTAAGTGCACAGTTGATACCAACTGCCTTATAATACTGCTCAAATACAGGATATGACTCGTCTGCACTGCCATCGTAAGCAAGGAATGTGATCATGAGATCTGATCCGTCTGCAAACTTGTAGAAGCCGTCATTGCCCATTACAAGACCGCAACCCTCAAGGAGGCTCTTAGCCTTATCAACATTGTACTCAGTCCACTTTGATGTCCACTCAGCATCGTAGCCAACGTTTCCTTCTGCAGGAGCGCACTGACCAGGCTCAAGGAATCCATCTGTAAGAAGCTGTGATACCTGATCTCTGTCAACGCAGATGCTCATTGCCTCTCTGAAATCAGAATTAGCAAAGAGTGTTGCATAGTTCTCGTCTGTATTTGTGTAGTTAAATGTGATCTGATATGCACCCCAGTTTGTTGTGCCCCACTCACGAAGAGTAGCTGCGTCGCCAAGGTCTGCAAGTGTAGCCGAAATATCCTGCATTGCGATCTCAATTACATCAATCTCGCCTGAACGGAACATAAGAAGATCCTGTCCCTCTTCAGATGTGGTATTGAAGTGAAGAGCATCAACATAAGGAAGCTGATTTCCTGCTGCATCAACCTTCCAGAAGTAAGGGTTGCGATCCATGATACAAAGTGTATCGTCCTTGGAGCTGTTACCTGGAACAGTTGAAAGAACAAATGAATTAAGTGTAGGGATTCCTGATGTGTTCCAGAAGTTGTAGGCAACAGCCTTACCAAGATCCTTAACTGTAGCAGCGTCGATATTCTTCTTCTGTGCGTTTGAAAGAACGTCTTCCTCAGAAAGTCCTGTGGACTGCCAATACTCATTCTCTACATATGGGAAGTCCTCAGAATCAGGAATAAGGTCTGCAAGGTAATGAGCAGGAGCCCAGCACCACTTGAAGTCACCGTTCTCAATGAAGTCTGCAGGGTACTTAGGATTTACGAAGGTCCATGTTACTGTGTAATCATCAACCTTTGTAAGAACAGCCCATGCGTCCTCTCCGTCAACTTCTTCCTTAAGTGCACTCCAACCGCTCTTCTTGCTGTCGAAGTTTGAAAGGTGGCACATATAGTACCAGAATGTGATGTCATCAGCGTTGAAATCTTCGCCATCTGACCACTTCATGCCCTCTCTAAGTTTGAATGTCCAAACTGTGTAGTCATCGTTGTGCTCAAATGACTTGATAACGTTTGGATAGTAAGAACCATCTGTATTGTAGCGGATGATTGACTCAAGTGATGGTCTTGAAAGCCCCCATCCACCACCTGCAGGTCCGAGATTGATAACTCCGCCGTATGTACCAACTTCAAGAGCTCCACCTGTAGCATCAACACTCTCAACAAAAACATTATCTGTGTTAGGAATTCTTTCCTCTACTGCAGGAAGTTTTCCTGATGCAACCTGATCAGCAAGCATAGGTGCTTCTGAGTAACCCTCAACCTTAACCTCTTCTGTTGATGCTGCGATATCTGTAGTCGCTTCTGTAGTAGTCTCTGTTGTCTGTGTTTCTGTAGAAGCCGTAGTGTCAGTTGGCTGACTTGGTGTAGCAGCTCCTCCGCAACCTGCGAGCATTGTCATGGCTGTAGCAGCTGCTAAAGCCAATGAAACTGCTTTTGAGTTCATTTTCCTTCTCATAATTCCTCCTTTTTGCTTTCGCTATACCTTACGATATAGATATTTTATCAAAGTGCCTGTCCTCAAAATAGCCGTTTTTTTTGCTTTTTTGCAAAAAACATTGCATTTTTTGTTCTCGTCATTTGTAAAGCTTTTTATAAAGCTCTTTTAAGACTTCAGCGTCCAGATCTCTTCTGGTGTTGGATGGGCTTCCGCTTATCATTGCATCCTCTGCCATCTTGTCTATCTGAGCAAAAAACTTATCCTTCGGAATTCCATATTTCTCGAGACTTGGAACCTGGCAGATATCACAGATCTTTTTGATCTCTATCATGAAGCTGTCAGCAGCCTTATCCTCAGAATCTGAATCCTTGGCGACTCCGATAGCCCTGGCCATATCAGCGAATCTGCTCTTTGCCCCTTTCTTCGCATACTCAAGGCAAACCGTCAGGAGCATGGCATTAGATATTCCGTGAGGAACATGGAAAAGAGCTCCAATCGGTCTGCTCATTCCATGAACCAGAGTGACGCTGGAATTATTAAAGGCCATGCCGGCTTCCAGCGCCGCAATTGACATCTGGCGCCTTGCCACTTCATTTCCACCTTCTCTGTAGGCAAGAGGCAGATAGTTGAAAATCCTCTTTATTGCAGATAATGCCAAGGTATCCGTAAGTGGTTGTGCCTTCTTGGATGTATAAGCCTCAACGGCATGAGTTAACGCATCCAGACCTGTAGAAGCTGTCATTTTTGGCGGAAGCGTTATTGTCAGCTCCGGATCAATGATTGCTACATCAGGCATCAGCTGCACTCCCTTAAGAAGCATCTTTACGCCGGTATCCACATCAGAGATGATGGTAAACTGTGTTGCCTCTGAGCCAGTTCCGGCTGTTGTAGGAATGGCGATCATTTTCGCCTTAATGCCCTTTATCTCTTTTCCCATGTAATCGGATAACTTACCGGGATTTGCATCCATGGCGGCTACTGCCTTCATGATATCCAGTGCACTTCCTCCACCAATTCCTATAAGAAAGTCACAGCCCTCTTTCCTATAAATAAAAAGAGCATCCTCAATCATTACATTTGTAGGTTCTCCGAGAAAATTGTCATAGATTGCATGTGCAATGCCCTTCTGCTCCAGAACATCTGCAATAGCCTTTACCTTACCTAGCTTTTCAGTGATCTGATCGCAGACGATAAGTGCTTTTTTCCCAAAGCCATCAACATATTTAGTTAATTCGCCAAGACTGCCCTTTCCGGTCACAATCTTTTCAGGCGCTATGAATAAATTGGCCATATAACCCCCTGTAATTACAGACTTTCCATATTCGCCCCCGCGCAGGATATTAAATCTTGTTATATAACATATATATTTTATTTAATTGTCATTAAGCACTGATCAGAAGTTACTTCTCATATTTCTGATGCTGATGGTGTGATCAAAGCCTGTATAATCTGTGAAATAGAGGGTTGATGAGCCTGCATTTGTAAGCTCGGAGTCCTCTTTTCCCTCCATAAATCTGTGAGTTCCGAAGGCCGGGCCGATTGTGAGCATGTCCTTGTTGTTGGAAACGGTAACCATGTTATCCTTGGCGATAATTGTCTCGTTCCCGTGAAGAGCTGTAGCAAGGTGCTCGTTCTCCATGAAGTTTGCTCCTGTAAGAGACATCTCAATTCTCCAGGGAGCACCGTCGACGCCGCTGGTCTTAACCCTTACGTCAATACCGTCCTTGTCTTTACTATCAGATACCCAGACATCGATGTTCATGTCAGGCCCCATCTTCTTGTCTCTGCTTGCGTTATCCATCTGCCACCAGTCATTGGTCTCAGGGATTTTGTCCTCACTCCAGGGCAGGTAATACCAGCCGTGCATGGTCTGATGAAGGTGGAATACTCCATCCTTCTCTTCCATGGTCTCGGACTTGAAGGCTCTGTGCTCACAGAAGCTGCCGGCAACCTTCATTTCAAGCTTTATTGTCCCGTCATTGAAATACAGGAAGTTTGACTTGCCGTTCATCACTGTGTATGTGTATCTTCCCGTTTTATTCCTTGAAATGCCTGAATTTTTGTAGAATACGTGGTAATCAGGATCCTTATAGAGTCCGTCATGCTCAGCGCTTCTCCACTGTGGATAGCGCATGAAGTCTATGAGACAATCCGGTCCGTGAAGGTTCTTTTTCTGGCAGATATCAATGATGGTATTGAGCATCTCATAGAACTCCGGGATATCGTGCCTTTCCGCCATAAGCATGTACTCTGTGTAGTAATCTGTAGGGTACATGAGGCGGTCTTTGTCAAATCGTGTTGAATTGGCTGTAAATACTGATCCGTCCGGCTCCCAGTAATGAAGCATCATGTGAAGATTTCTTACCACATGATCCTCGTAGGATGCATCCCCGGTTGCCTCCGCCAGTGTGATCATGGCGTCGTTGTTTACCCTGTTGTAGTTGCCGGCAGATTTCTCGGCATATTCGCCGTCTTCGTTGCAATCAATGCCTTCTGCCAGGTACTTCCTTGCACAAACCGCCATATCCTCGTTGTTATAAATCTTGGAACACTCCATAAGGGTTGATGCAATGGCCCATCTGTGATTAGGAGTATGGAAGCCTCCTGTCATGATGCCGTGGGCCGCTTTCTCGATAATATCGTTAAGGATTGTGAATATCTCATTCTCCTCTTTAGTTCTCTTATCCCCTACCACATCTCTTAAGTAAAAGAAATGTGACATTATCTTCTTTATGCAAAAAGCAGTGTCGGGAGCTGAACTGAAATTGCAGGTCACATAATCGTAAAGTCCGCTATCCAGCTGCATTTTTCCGGCAAAGCCAAGGCCACCCATAATCCTCTTAAAAAGCTTCTCGTCTCTGTAAAGCTTGCTGTCGCTGTTGCAGTAAAGAGCGATCATTGATGCTGTGCGATAGATTGTAAACTTGGCATCGAGAATGTGATTATTGTCCAAAAATGCGCCATAGTTCTCATCTTTCTCATCCATGATCTGCCTGCACATGGACTCGTAAACCAGCTCCTCTGTATCCTGTAAAATAAACTGATAATGCTTTTCCATAAAAATCTCCTTTACATCTTATCCACCAGCGCAGCTCCGATTATTCCCACATCTCCGCTGTCTGAAATGCCCCTGGCAAGCGTAATCTGTGTATTTACCTTGCTGGTTCTTGAGTAGATATCTCTTGCCACTTTCTCTTTTACCTTATCCAGGAAAAGATCTGCAGCTCTGGTTATTCCTCCGCTTAAAACTATTACATCCGGCTGAAGAATATTGATGAGATTTGTAAGGCCCTCTGCCAGATAGTTGCAGTAGCCATCCAAAACATCTATGGCTACCGCATCTCCGGCCTTTGCAGCACCAAAGAATTTCTCTCCATCAAGGTCTTCTGCGGTTTCAATGTCCTTCCACAAAAGGGACTCCTTTCCCTCCGGGCTCTTCAAAGCCTCTTTTGCCTGCTCCACCAGAGCGGTAGCAGATGCATAATCCTCAAAACAGCCCTTTCTGCCGCAGTTGCAATCACAGCCGTCAATGTTAATGGACATATGCCCGAATTCAGCCGCCGCATAGTTGCAGCCTCTAAGGAGCTTGCCGTTTATGATCATTCCGCCGCCAATTCCGGTCCCCAGCGTTACCATTACAAAAACGGGCACATTATAGCCGCCCGTTATGTACTCTCCGATAGCTGCAGCGTTGGCATCATTCTCAAAATACGTCTTCTCTGCAAGCTCAGGTCCCAGCACCTTTTTCAGCTCTGTGAGAAAAGGGACGTCCTCAAAGCCAAGGTTATTGGCATACAGAATTTTTCCTGTATCAAGCTCCGCTGTTCCGGGAACACCGATGCCTATGGTCTCAATAAGATCATAGGACTTTATATCCTTCTCCGAAGCATTCTCTGCAGCCTCTGACAAACCTGCTATCAGCTCCCAGATTCCTTCCGCGATAGCCTCTATCATCTCTTGGGGATTGCTGTTTTCGCTGGTCTTTATGCTTTTTTTCTCTATGATTCTGTAGGATTCATCAACCACGCCCATGGCTATGTTGGTGCCGCCTACATCGATTCCTATTCTGTACATGTGAGCACCTCAAGAAGGAACAACATTGCAAGAGCCTGACCGTATGGCATTGGCCTTATTTCAATCTCCTTGTAGAAGTCCTTGCTCTCTCTTCCCATTGGAGTTCCGTAGGATACCTGATTAACAGTTCCATCCTCGGAGATCAGCTTAAGGATTGGCTCAAGGGCCTTCAGACCCACTTCTTTATACTTTTCATCAATTAGTCCAAGACGTACTGCCTTTAAGATTCCGTAACCAAATCCACAGGTAGCGCTGGCTTCCACATAGGATGTAGGATCATCCACCAGGGTGTGCCACATTCCGCTTTCATCCTGAAATTTCTCAAGGGCCTCAACCTGTCCCAAAAGAGCTTCTGTAAGGAATCTCCTGTCTGCTCCCTGTATATCAGCAAAAGAGAGATACTCCGGAACTGCGATCGTAAACCAGCAGTTTCCTCTTCCCCAAAGGCCCTCTGCGAAGTTATTCTTCTCAAGGAAGGTCCAGCCGTGGAACAAAAGACCGGTCTTGTGATCCACCAGATATTTGATATGTAACAGGAACTGATATCTTGCCTCTTCTCTGTAGGCGTCGTTATCCTCAATTTCTCCCATTACAGCAAGAAACATAACTGTCATGAAAAGAGTATCGTCCCAAAGCTCGCCTGTGTTCTCCGTATCAGAGGTCCTGTGCTGCAATCCGCCTTCTTTGGTTCTGGCAAAATCATTCATGATGGCCTCAGCCCACTCATGGCAAACCTCTGCATATTTGGGATTCTTATTCTTCTTCATCAGGCAGGCCAGTGTCAGCATCGGTGCACAGGTATTGATATTTTTAGCCGGAAGTCCAAGAGAAATTTCCTTGTCATAGAACTCATAAAGGAAATCGATGTATTCATCACTTCCCAGCTCTTTTGCCAACTGATACAGTCCGTAAAGACCCACACCCTGTGTCCACTCCCAGTGCTGGTATCTTGAAATATCATCTCCTGCCAGATTCTTGGTCTTCATATTCTCGAGAAATTTATCATCATCCTCGTACAGGAACTTTTGGAAACTCTTAGCCAAAACCTCCAGAACTGACAAAATCTGATCTCTCTCCACTTTCATTTGCTACCTCTTTTCATTTCATTTATACTAATTTCATGCTTATAAACGATAATATCTATTACGAAGACAATCATTATATAATCATCAACAACATCCCAAACGGTATCTATTACTACATTGACTATGACAAAAGGGATGCCTCGGTAAATATGGAATTCCAGCATTTGCATCCATATTACGAGATTTTGTTTTTACTAGCGCCAAGTGCCTCTCATCTGATCGAGGGTGTTCCTTATAACCTTCGCTCCGGTGACTTTGTACTTCTGGCGCCTTCTGTGATGCACAAATCCGTTTACTACAAGGGTGAACCCAGTAAACGTGTCATTATCGACTTCATGTATCCCATGAACAATCCTGATACTGCCGAAGCCTACAAGGAAATCCTGTCACCCTTTAACAATGACATTCCCATCTTCAGATTTGATTTTGAAGATCAGAAAAAGCTTACTGACATCCTGAACAACCTGTTTCTCTTTTCCAAAGATCATAAGTATTACGGAAATCCGCCGGACGAGTTCTATATTCACACTAAGTTCCAGGAATTCCTTTATACTCTTTATGAACTCAAGGACAGGAATCAGTACACAAATGAGCAGTCCTACAACTCCATTGAGCAGAAAATGTATGAGGTTTCCTCCT
Organism: Butyrivibrio sp.; assembly: GCA_024692165.1. GTDB lineage: Bacteria > Bacillota > Clostridia > Lachnospirales > Lachnospiraceae > Butyrivibrio. The sequence continues at coordinate 46,698 of JAILMY010000095.1, forward strand.
ATATCCATTCCCACTACAATGAGGACATCTCTCTGGAATCCCTTTCTGAGAACTTTTTCATCAGTTCCAGCTACTTATCCAGAGAATTTAAGCAGGTTACGGGCTTCAACCTTTCCAATTACATTCAGCTCACCAGGATCAAAAACGCACAGTACCGACTGGTGTCCAGCACCGACAAGATATCTATCATTGCTCAGGAGTGCGGATTTTCATCCTTCTCCCAGTTCAACAGGGTGTTCAACAAGATTGCCGGCACCTCTCCAAGAGAGTACAGGCAGGCAACAACTATCGGCAAAAAATAACCGGATTGCTGATGGCCATGTTGGTGCAGTCATCCTGTACAACAAAGTACATATAATTATCGTCCAAAGCGGCTTCTTTAAGGCTCAAACTGTAGTCATAGAAGCCGTTTTCTTTTTGTCCCGTAAGCGGAATCTCTTTGCGAACTCCGTTTTCAGTGCAGATCTGGAGCTTCTTCAGCTCTCTGTTGGCAAGAATCTTAAGTTCAATACCAAACTCTGCGTTATTATCCGCAACCTTAAGTCTCTCTCCGGGAAGCTTTCCGTTTACCTTGGGAACCAGGATCGGTCCGTTGGTCAAAAAGCTGTTTCCCTTCCTGAGAGTATTCAGGATATTCGCTGAATTATGAGTAGCTGCAGCCGGCTGTGTGGCGTCAAAGTATACATATGTCCTTACGCAGCCACTGGTAAGGCAGGTTTCAGCCCACTTTTCAAGGATTGGAAGGAGTTTTTCTCCGATTTCCAGCATAGTGTGGGTCTCATCCGCAAACTCTTTTTCCAGTTCATCCCTGCTCTCCTTGATGGTGTCAAGAGTATCCAGCACACGATCAAAAAGAATGTGATAATCATCCGCGCAGATATTGTGAGTATCACTACCTGTGGTTGCCGGTAAAAACAGGCCCTTCTGCATACATCTGTGCCAGAGATCCCTGGCTGCATCATTGGTACTACCACTCATCATAGGATTTGAGCCGTTCCATATCTCCATGGTCTCAAAAATATCAAGCATATCCTCAAAATCAGGATTCCAGGAGATTGCTTTCTGAAGGTCTCTCGGATGATTGATCTGGGCAAGACCGCCGTTTTCCTTTATCTCATCGGTAATCCTTACGAACTCATTTCTGAGATATTCATCGGTCCTGTCCTCAGGCTCAGGAATTGCATATATCACATCCTTGGGCACTCCCATGGCCATTACATGACCGTTTGATGTGGAAATTTCCTTGGAAATGATAGGCACGAAATCATCTCTCTTCATTGCCTTCCAGGCCGGATGCTGCAAAATAATGTGATGATCCGAAAGCGCACCGTAGGCCAGGCCCATAGCCATCATTGAATTGGCGATTTCCTGAGGAGTCTCCACCACATCATCGTCTCCTCCAAAGGTAGGGCTTGAATAAACGCAGTGGTGATGAAGTTCTCCTGCCATCCATCCATCTTCCTCCATGTTAACGAAGCGGTTCAGCTCATAGCCTATTCTGGTGAGTTTATTCTCCTCTATTTCAATAGCATCTGTTATTATTTCATATTCGCTTCCTTTGGATATCTCAACCACATATCTTCCGGGAGTGAGCTTTCTGGATAAGCATCCGTCAAAGCCCGTCATATCGCGAATCATTGTGATCTTGCCATTTACTCTGTCAAATGTCTCCGGAGTTTCACCTTCCAGAAGCTTAAACAGTTTAACCTGTGCCGGAGTTCCAAGGCCTCCAATCTTTGTTTCTACAAACAGGTTGCCCAGAGAACCACTACGGTCAACAATTCCGTTAAAGTGGAATCTGTTTCTGTCGTTTTTCCCGTCGAAATCAACCTCGTTTGTCCTTATCTTCTTGTCATCAACATACTTCTCATTGACAAGCTTAGTAAACTTATAGAGTTTATCTGCATCCATGGCATCAACAGCCGGGTCCGATCTGCCCTCGTCTCTGTTGAGACCCTGTAAAAGACCTATGGCTATACTTAAAAACTTGGTTTCCTTACTCATTTACATCTCTCCATAATTATGTCTTAACGTAAAAATAGAATGTACAATACGGACGCATGGTCCTATATCATACATTCTATTTTCTTAGTCGTGCATTATCTACGCAGTTTTTATGTCAATCCGCTAAAAAGATTGCATTTTTTGCTCGAGGCTTTTTAAGCCGCTTCCTTGCTGAATTTACGCTTCAGACTGAATTTTGATAGTCTTGATCTCATAAGGTTTTAAGGCAAATTCTATGGTCTTGTTCTCCTTATCAAAAGATATCTCTTCCTGAGTATCGTTCTCTAACAGATCACAGATAGTTGCACCTCCCAGGCTGACATTAATGTCCTTAAAGAGCTGTGCCTTCACTTCATGATCTATTCCATAGCCCTCATAAATCCTGACTATAATATCATTGCTGTCTTCCGCATATTTTACGGCTTCAACAAATACCCCGTCCTCAGATGAGAAATCCACGATGCTTTTTTCTATATCTTCAACCGAAATATAGTAGTGAGAGCTGAAATTCAGGTCCCTGGCCTGTTCAATAACCTTGCCTTTTGCTACGCCGCCCTTATGAGGGTAAAGAGAATATGTAAACTCATGCTCGCCCTGATCCGCATTGGGATTTGGGAAAATACCGGATTTTATCAATGTAAGACGCATCAGCTTCTCTTTTGCATCATATCCGTATTTGCAGTCATTAAGGATTGCAACGCCAAACTCACCGCTATCATCAGTAATATCTATCCACTTATGAGCGCAGCACTCAAACTTCGCTTTATCACGGTCATTGTCCCTTGCGAGATTCCTCTTAAGGCTACCATACTGAATCTCACAGCTGATTTCCTTAGCATCAACATCCACAGGAAATGCCGTCTTTAAAAGAGTCTGATGCTCATGCCAGTCAGCTTTTGTTTTAAAATCAATTCTCCTGCTGTTTTCCCTGAAGATAATACTCTGGTGAATGGTCGATGCCCGGAATTTCCTATCAATTTCCACCCGAATCTCGGAAATATTTTCATTCCCTTTTTGGTCACCTTTAGCGCCGGATACAGAAAGATCACTTACAGCCACCACTCTGCAGCCATTCTGATCAAAACCTTCAATCGAAATCTTATCTACATCTTCAATATTCCGGGAAATATCCTCAAAATTCGCATCAATATTCCAGGCGTCATAATCCTTGGGCTTATCCTCAAAAGCGATGAGTCTGTTGATAGGGCTGTCCGAAACGTTCCTTATTTCCCTTTTCAGCTCCTTATCATAGAGACTGATTATCTCACCCTTATTGTCAAATCTTGCCTCATATAAAGGAGTATTTACGCAAATGGATTCATCATCGCAGATGTCCCAGCGCATGCCGGCATCGCCTTCGCATTTTTTTATCTTGTCGTCTCCGACTGTAATATCAGCCCTGTCGATGATTCCTTTTACAATGGTAATAGCCTCTTCGTACTGCTCTTTTGAATCCTCATAGACCTCCTCAATGGAAGATCCCGGCAGAATATCGTGAAACTGATTCAGCATCACAATCTTCCAGGCATCCAGAAGCTCTTTTCTCGGATATTCTGATCCTTTAGTGAGCGCAGCATAAACTGAGGCAACCTCAGCCTCCCTCAAAAGAAGCTCCAGCTGTCTATTGTATCTCTTGTTCCTGCCCATGGAAGTATAGGTACCTCTGTGATACTCAAGATAAAGCTCATCATCCCAAACAGGCATTTTATTACTGGCACTGACCTTATCCAGCAATCTGTCGACAAACCTTGTTACTGTCTCCTGTCTGGTTTTTGGCACCCCGGGAACGCCCCTTTCAAGGCGCCTGTTCATTTCAAGCATCTCCCAGGTAGGGCCGCCTCCGCCATCGCCAAAACCATAGCAGGTAAGTACCTCTTCTGTAAGCTGTTTTTCCCTGAAAGCACGCCATGTACCCATTATCTGTGTGGCATTCTGCCTGCCGTTATAGGTATACTCAAGACGTCCGCCGCTGTTCATGGCTTCATCTGCCTTGGCAAAATCGCAGGTACTTATCAAATAAGCAGGAATTTCGCTGCCATCAATGCCCTTCCACATGAAAAGATCATGAGGAAATCTGTTAGTATCATTCCATCCAAGCTTGGTTGTCATGAATATTCTGATCCCACTCTTTTTAAGGATCTGGGGCATAGCTGCACTGTATCCAAAAACATCCGGGAGCCAGAGAGCATCGCTCCTTACTCCAAATACATCCTCGAAATAGCGCTTTCCATAGAGAATCTGTCTGACCAAAGACTCTCCGCTTGTAATGTTGCAATCAGCCTCAAGCCACATGGCACCCTCAGGCTCAAAGCGGCCTTCTCTGACTTTTTCCTTTATCTCCTCGAATAATTCCGGCTCTTCTTCCCGAACAAATTCGTACATCTGCGGAGTGCTGGCCATGAACAGATACTCCGGATATCTCTTCATAAGCTCCATTACAGTGGAATAGCTTCTGATTACCTTCTCTCTGGTCTGCTTAAGCTGCCACTTCCATGCCACATCAATGTGGGTGTGACCTACACTGGCTACCGTAGCAGGATTTTCTCCCTTGCCATAGAGATTATTCATAAGATATTCAGAGGCCTTGCGCAAAAGAGCTGCGTCTCCGGTTCCCTTTTCGGAAATCCTGTCGGCTTCCTCCAGCTCTTTTAAAATAACATCTGATATCTCTCCGTCACCACCCTTATCCAGTTCTTTGGCTGCATCCAGGGGCACGATCATATCAAAATACAGATCCTTTGCCGCTTCATCCAAGGCTGCTATCTCTATATTTAAATAATTCTCATTCTCAGCCAGATTGGAATAGGCATAAATCGCAACATCCACCAGCCTGTCTGTGCCCTTCTCCCAATCCTCTTTGCCGTAGATACACAGACAGTTGTGGTTCATATCCATGCCACAGCGCCTGATTCCGTTAACATACACCAGCATTTGCGGATTATCTGTGTTCCACATATCATCTGCTCCTGTAGACAGGAAAAAGAAAACCTCTTTTCCCGAAAAAGCTTCAGGAATCTCCAGTTTAACCCTGAAGAGATAGTGTCCATCTCTTGTTCCCCAGCATCCCCCGGGTCTGAATTCATCCCAGGATAAATAATCCCCCATGAGCTCATGTCTGTGGCCATAGGGGACTTTAATATAGCGCAGCCCCGCATCATCCATGCAATGTTCCAGAGAAAGCTTCTCCCCAAACATTCTGGCTTTTAGGGCCTCTACATTTTTGTTTATCTCTTCTATTTTCTCAATTCTTGTATTCATCTGTCACCCATCACATCATACGAAAGCTTTTGCTATGCCTTTGTCAAAGAATTTTCGAAAGCTGCTTTCTGATATAGTCAGGGATTCTTGCCGCAAGCTCTTCCCAGGGCATGTAATCATCCCTTGAAATATCATATTCCTCAAATTCCATACTGGGAACAAAGCTGAAATTATCCCTGATGTAGCTTACAACCTTCTGATTATCACTGTCACTGCACACTATGTCCTTAACAAACCGCTCCGGAGCATCCAGTCCGCTTATCCCTGCCAGTCTGTCGCAGGAAGTATACAGCTCGGAATAGAGGTACATGAGCCTTGGATCAGACAAAAAAGCGTGCTTGCCGGGCTGAGAATACATCACAAGTCTCTTCCCATCTCTAAGCTCCATGCCGCCAAAGGTCTTGTTCATGGCATTTAAGAATCTTCCATGGTAACTCCCCTCTGCGCCTACTACTTTCCCCTCGGCATCTACATAGACCCATATATGCTCAAGGTCGTACAGATGCTGAATGTCATAATCCAGATAATATACGTACTCCAGAATACTTACTGCACCATCGAAGTTTTTAAGATCAAAACTCCGGTTAAAGGAAAGACTCCTTGCTCCATCCTCGGTATACCTGGCAAAGCCTATCTTCTTTATACCGAAGGGCTCCTTTTTATCCATAAAAATCACAGGAGCATATTCATATATAGTTGAATCCATATGGATCACCGCCTCTATATTTCAGAAATCATATTTCCAATAATTTCCCTCTATTAAAGATATATCTGATATTGAAATCCTCATCCACCAGGACAATATTTGCGATATATCCCTCTTCCAGTTTGCCATATTTATCATCAATTCCTATGGCTTTAGCAGGGTTTTCAGATGCAGCTCTTACTGCAAGTTCCTTTTTTATTCCCATACTTATAGCTGTTTTCATACAGTCAAAGAGGTTAGATGCACTCCCGGCAATGGTTTCGGGATGCTCGGTAAGAACAGCTCTTTTGCCGGTTACAGTAACCTTCTGTCCTCCAAGCTGATATTCTCCATCCGGAAGACCTGTGGCCTCCATGCTGTCCGCTATAAGGATGATCTTATCTTCAGGAAAGCTCTCGAAAGCCATCCTCACCATAGCAGGGTGAATGTGGACACCGTCGGCAATAATCTCCGCCTCAGCCTCTTTTTCCATTGCTACCCTTATCGGACCAGGATCCCTGTGGTTAAGTCCGGGCATAGCATTAAAAAGATGCGTCACATGCCTGGCTCCGCTTTCAAAAGCCGCCATGGCAGTGTCGTAATCACAGGCTGTATGAGCTATGGAAATATTAACTTCACCGGAAAGCTCCCTGATAAAATCCATGCTTCCAACCAGCTCCGGCGCAATATCCACCAGCTTTATCAGACCCTTTGCCCTTTCATTAAGCCTTTTGAACATTGAAACATCCGGATCCGTAAGATATTTGGGGTTCTGAGCACCAATCTTTTCAGGACTGATAAATGGTCCTTCCATATTGATACCCACAAGCTCCGCCATATCCTCCTCGGGAGAAAAAGCTGCTGCATTATCCATGATTCCCTCAAGGATTTCCTCACTGTATGTCATGGTTGCAGGGCAGATTGCAAGAATGCCGTTCTCAGCCTCATATCTTGCAATCTCCTTAAGTCCCTTTGCATCTCCATCACAAAAGTCATGTCCCTTTGCACCGTGAAAATGGATATCCACAAGCCCCGGTATTGCATAAAGGCCTTCGGCGTCAAAAATCTCACAGTCATTGACTGAATCCGTCACAATTAAAATACCATCTGTTACGATATCTTTCTCCACAAACTCGTGATCTTTTGTATATACCGATGCTCCTCTAATTACCATGTCGGCCCCCGTTTATATCAAGACAGCTTGATCTTAAAGCACAAAGGCATATCAGACTTAAAGCTCTCTGAAGCCTTAATAACCATTTCATCTTCATTTCTTTCGAATGAAAGCTTCTCTCCTGTTGAAATAAGAGTTACCTCATCAATAAGCATATCCCTAATTGGAAGCCTCTTGAAGGCCTTGATCCTGGCATCCTGCTCAGACGGACGCATCCAAAAAGCATATATGCATCCGTTCTTATAGGTAAATCTGTAATCCGAAGAAGTATATGGAACCTCTGCAAAATCGCTGAAGGATCCGCTGGAAATAACAGTCTCACCTTCCTTGTACTGGCTCCAGTAAGAAGTATCATAGATTCCTTCTCCGTTCTTTGAAAGCCAGGCGCCGATTTCGGAAAGTGCTCTCTCGTCCTCGGAAGTAAAGGTTCCGTCAGGTTTTGGTCCAAGATTAAGAAGGAAGTTACCATTTTTGCTGACTGCGTCTATAAGATCGCAGACCAGCTTGTATCCGCTCTTATACTCGTTGTCCTTGATATAACCCCAGGATCTGTTTCCGATTGCTGTATCTGTCTGCCAGTATCTTGGTGAAATCTCTGTTAATGCACCTCTCTCCATGTCAAAGGTAGCAACATCCGGTGGGAATGCATGGTGCTTGTAGCAGATAGTAACCTCTTTTCCCCATTCAGCAGCGCGGTTGTAATAATATGCGCAGAGCTTCTTAAGATATGGTTTGAAAGAGTGATTCTGGATCCACCAGTCAAAATAGAGCATATTAGGCTTGTATCTATCAATGAGCTCAGCAGTTCTTACAATCCAGTCCTCAATCCATTCTGTGCTTGCGCCCTTTGAATGAGGATCTTCGGTATTCTTTGTAAACTCGTCATCCTTCTCCCATTCAGGGCAAAGAACTGCCGGTCCGTAGAAATCTGCATATTCTTCGTCATTTACATCACTGTCAAAGGTGCGACCGAGATTCATAAAGAAATAGTGCTCAGCTCGATGTGAGGAGCCACAGAAAACCAGGCCCTGTTTCTCGCAGGCCTCTTTGAGCTCGCCGCCAATATTGCGCTTAGGTCCCATATTCGCAGCGTTCCATCTGTTAAACTCTGTATCATACATGGCAAAACCATCGTGATGTTCCATTACAGGCACAACATAACGTGCTCCGGCATCCTTGAAGGTCTTGATCCATCTGTCTGCATCGAAATTCTCAGCCTTGAACATAGGAATGAAATCCTTGTATCCAAAGTCTTTCTGTGAACCGTAGGTCTCAACGTGGTGCTTGAACTCTCGATTGTTCTTGTTGTACATATTTCTGGAATACCACTCATTACCATAGCCGGGAACGCTGTAGATACCGTAATGAATGAAGATTCCGAACTTTGCGCCCTTAAACCAGGCCGGTGTCTCGTGCTTGGATAAAGCCTCCCAATCTGCGTCGTATACCCCTTTATCAATAACCTCATCAATCTGTTTTAAATACTCTTCCTTTGTCATACCATACTCCTTTAAAATAACCTTTCCCTATAATTCTTTTTAGAAAATTCTATAATATTTCTCTCATAAATGAAACACATAATTCATCGTAGTTCTCTTTAGCGTTTTACCATTGCTTATTCACCAGAATTTGTGTTACATTCTAAGTACGGGAAATTATCGAAATTTCACAATGAAATGAGGGTAATATGGAAACAAGCAAGATGATAATTGAAGCTGTCGGATATCTTGGATCCTTTCTGGTACTGGTATCTTTCCTTATGGTATCCGTTTTCAAGCTACGTGTGGTAAACTCCATTGGAAGTATTATATTCACAGTCTATGCGCTGATAATACACTCTTATCCCACGGCGATCATGAATATATGTCTGGTTTTGATCAACATTTATTATCTGGTAAAAATGAGCCGCAAAACCGACAATGAATACGATTTTATCCAGGCTGATGTAAACGACAGTCTGCTTAAATACGCAATCAACAAGTATCGGGAAGATATAGAAAAATGCTTCCCCGGTATTTCTTTGGACTTCAGTAAAGCTAACTGTAGCTATGTAGTTTGCCATGAAGGCAGACCTGTAGGTCTGATGGTTGGTAATAAGCACAATGATGAGATTGAGATTCAGTTGGACTACTCTGTACCTGAATACAGAGACTTTTCCATTGGTAAATTCCTGTTCTCAAAGCTCCCGGCAGAGGGTATCAAGACTCTGATCTACAGAGGATCAGATGAGTTTCATAAGGATTATCTGGCGAAAACCGGCTTTGTCAACAAAGGCGGTTACTACGAAAAGTCTTTCTAAAGCTGCATACATAATAAATAATAAAAACGGCAAAGAATATCAATTGTTATTCTTTGCCGCATTTTTTCCACTATTTTACTGATTATTTGCATTCTTCATCATGTTAATTGTCTCGATATCATTAGCTGTAAGCTTGATATTTGACTCAAGAACCTTACCGTCAGGTGTTGTAACTTTAACAGCAAAAACAGTTCCTTCTGTCACTGCATTTGCACCAACTGCCTGCATGAAAGGTATTACCTTGGGATGATCCTGCTGAAATAACCCAAGCCTCTGCTGAAGCTGCATAAGCATCATTGGATTCATGTTCATAGCCGTCAGTTCCTTTCAAATTTATATCGCTATAACATTAGCATATGATTTATCTTAATGCAAAATAATAGTTAAAGTTCATAAGATAGTTAAAAAATAGTCAAACTTTTTTATAAAAATTTACCATATTTTTCTCAAAACTTGAGCGAAATCAAATTTTTTTACCCTTCTGTAGTATTAAAATGGTAGCGCTTACACAAATTTAATATCTGATACATACAAGGAGGATAATAATATGTACGGATTTGGTGATATGATACAGAAATTAAAGGCAAACCCAAAAACTATCGTATTCCCAGAAGGTTCAGACCCAAGAATTCTTGAAGCTGCTTCAAGATTATTAGCTGGTAATTTCATCAGACCTATTCTTTTAGGTAATGAGGATGAAATCATCAGATCAGCTGAGGATGCCGGCTACAACATCAGAGGTGCTCAGATTATCGATCCTGATAACTATGATAAGTTCGATGAAATGGTTGAACAGTTCTGTGAACTCAGAAAGAGCAAGGGAATGACTCCTGAAAAAGCTATCCCTATGCTTAAGCAGACCAACTACTTCGGTACAATGCTTGTTAAGATGGGCCTTGGTGACTGTCTTCTCGGTGGAGCAACATACTCAACAGCTGATACAGTTCGTCCGGCTCTTCAGATCATCAAGACAAAGCCTGAGAACACTATCGTTTCTTCTTGCTTTATCCTTGTTCGTCCATCAGCTACCGGTGAGAACGAAGTTATCGCTATGGCTGACTGCGGTATCAACATCAATCCTAACGAGGATGAGCTTGTTGAGATCTGTGGCGAGACAGTTAACTGCGCACAGAGATTTGGTATCTCTCCTAAGGTTGCATTCCTTTCATTCTCAACAAAGGGATCTGCTAAGGACGATACAGTAACCAAGATGCAGAACGCTACTATGAAAGCACAGGAGAAGTATCCTGAGATTCCTATCGATGGAGAGCTCCAGTTCGACGCAGCTGTTTCTCCTCGTGTAGCAAAGCAGAAGGCTCCTGGCTCACCTGTAGCAGGTCACGCCAACACCTTCATTTTCCCTGATATCAACGCAGGAAACCTTGGATATAAGATTGCTCAGCGTATGGGTAACTTTGAAGCTTACGGCCCTATTCTTCTTGGTCTTAATGCTCCAATCAACGATCTTTCCCGTGGTTGTAACGCTATTGAGGTTTATTCAATGGCAATCATCACTGCATCTCTTGCATAATACAGATCAGACATGATAAAAGAGCTATCGATGTGAATTCTGATATGATTCCACTCGATAGCTCTTATTTTTATGTATTGTGTCTTCTCTCGTGAGTCCTGTAATACTCAGCCTTACTAAAGTACATAGACTCGTCGGCCTGTTTTATAATCTCATTTATATGTTTCGAATCGCCGGCCCATTTTGATCCAATGGAAATCGAAACCTTTTTACACTTCTGCCTGAATTTTTCCACCATGGAAGCAAAGATATCTTCGTCGATCTCCGGAATAATGGCAATAAACTCATCTCCTCCGATTCTATAGGTAAATTTCTTTTTGAATACAGAGGAAAAATGCTTGGCAATATCCTTTATCAGCTCATCTCCAGCCGTATGGCCAAACTCGTCATTATATACCTTGAGACCGTTGATGTCAGAGTAACATACGCCCACAGAAGTTGACATCTCAGACAAAAGAAGCAGAGCCTGATTAAGAGCATATCTGTTGCCCAGTCCGGTTAGACTGTCATGGCTTCCCATATACATCATCTCATCTGTCAAAGCCTTGTTGCGCATCTCGGCAGCAATAAAGATCGCCACAGTCTCCATCACATCGGCAATGTCCAGAGAAAGATCATTGGAATAGTTATCTGCTACCAGGTATCCAATATGCTCCCTCTTGTTCTTTAATCCCACAACTACGTACCTTGAAACTCTTCCTGCCAGCACTTCATGGTAAAGAGCTTCATTACTGTTCATCAAAGTTGCAGTGTCATTCACAACACGCACATTTTTTTCCTTGAGCTGATAATCCCAAAGCCTATAGATATCATACTTTTCAAATTCTTTTTTATCGGGAAGATCAGAGGTTCTTGCACTATTTAGCCACTCATGAAAATCGTCAAACTGACCGTCTCTTGTTTCCACTACATAGACACGATCAGCCCCAATAGCCTGACCGACTATTTTAAGAGCTCTACGGATTCCTCTGCCAAATTCAGCCGATGAAACTGCTTTTGCGCAGTCAATGATAAGCTTATCCGTATTGAAGGTAAGCTCAGTGTTCTCTTCATTTTTCTTAGCTGCAGTAACATCATGAATAACAAATGCACAAAAGCCCTTTTTATAGACAGGAACAGCCCAAAATTCGAACCATTTATCGAATTGTGAGTTATATGTCCTTAAGATTAAAGATTGCCTTAAAATGGCCGCCTGATAGCTGTATCTGATCCAGTCCTCGTCCCTGTTGGTAACGGTCCTGAAAAAGGTACTTCCAACCAGCTCAGGAGGTGTCTTTCCCACCATCTGACCATATTTTTCATTGGCAAAAAGAAACAGCATATCTTTAACTGTTCCGAATGGGTCTGTCAAAACCTTAAAAATACAACATGCATCCGGTAAGTCCTTTAGCATGTACAAAATATCACTGGGCGTAAAATCTTCAGATGACGAATACCCTATTTTCCCCTCATTACTTATATTATCCATACACACACTCCGCTTATAATCTGGGATCAAAGGTTGACGATGGTTCAGAAAATGCATGAAATCAAGTGAGTTCAAAGTTAATTATATAATAATCTGGGGATGCATGCACTAAATTTTATGAAAATATGATTGAAATCCATGCAATATTTACATGGTAGGTTCACCAAGATATTCCACAAGTTTTTCTCTTGGAATATCTTCTCCTATGACGATCAAAACTGCCCGAAAACCATTGACCTTATTAGTCATTATTTCATTTCTTGTGGTATTTAATTCATAGAAATCCCCAGTATTTGTCTGCACTATACCCTTTATTCTATGTATCCCGTCGCAGCTTTTATCTTCGAATATTTTCCTGGTAATTTCCACCAATTGTTCCATGTCCATCTTAAAGTCAAAGTAAAAGAAGGTTTGATAGTCATCTTCACCTGAAATTGAAATTTTTACATGGTCGCATCGATTAAATCCACATTTAACTATTGCCGAATAGCTCTGTTCATTGAGCTTGTCCCATTCTTTATCCACCAGAAGTTTGTCATCAAGTTTTCTGTTGCAGCCAAATTCCTCCATCAAATCCCGGATTCTTTGCTGAATATCTTCTATCTCCTGCGGAGTGCACTCCTGGGTTCTGCTAAAGACAACTGCCCCCGCCTGTGCAATCTCTGACATAAAAAAATATCCGGAGATAGCAGACAGGTTTTTCTCCAATTTAGGATTTACTATGGCTATTACGTTGCCTGCTTCATACCAACCGTCAATTGGCTCTTCGTACAAAAGGTCGAAAAACTCATCTACATCATATATCCCGGAAGGTTCGATGATCACTCTCGTAAAACCCATCATGGCCATAGAGATAAGCTTTGTCTTAAGCCTTCTTTTATGGGCCACAGCTCCGTCTCCGCCAACCACCATCTCCAGATTACAGCCAAGCTCCTCCAGATTCTTAAGGAGTACCATATCCACATTGATGGCGCCAAAATCATTCTCAATTATGCAAAGCTTCTCTCCCATATTCAGCAGATACTTCACATAATACCTCATAAAAGTCGTCTTGCCTGAGCCAAGAAACCCAGTTATTAAATCTAACTTTATCATATTCATATCCTAAATATTTAAAAATATATTATTTATTTTTCACTCATTATCTATCGCTCCATGGTAATATGTAAATAGGATTCCAAGGAGGTAGACCATGAAGAAAAGGCTGTTCTCATCGATATTAACTACAGTCCTTCTAGTTGTTTGCACTGCTTGTGGCTCAAATTCTGCCAATGCCGGCAAGAACTCCGCAATCACACTAACCATTGCCGCAAGAGATGGCTCTCATTGTGATGTTATAAATGCAGTTAAAAGCAAATTTGAGCAGGAAAACAACTGCACATTAAATATAATACCCCTTAGTGCGAACGATATCCACGACAAATCTATAGAGGATGCATCCAACTCAGTCGGCGCCTATGACATAATCATGATAGATGACCCGTTGATGCCTGAGTATATAGAGAAAAACGTTTTATGTAATCTTACACAGCTTGGATATACAGATGATGAGGATTTCGTTGAAAAATCCCGACTTTTGGGAAAAGACCCGTATCCTTTGGGCGCCACCTATGCACTGCCTTTCTCCGGAAATGTTCAGCTTCTTTTCTATAACGAATCTGTAGTTGGCAGTGACGTTGATCTTAC
>JAILMY010000104.1 GCA_024692165.1 Butyrivibrio sp.
TAGGCACGCCGCCAGCGTTCATCCTGAGCCAGGATCGAACTCTCACGTTTAAATGTTTTAGTTCAATTCCAGCCAGAACTTAAGCTTGGCTTTTGTTCTGTCCGTTATTACTTTTGGTTTGTTAATTCTGAATAATTCTCATATTGAACAAGGTCTTGCGAATTACTTCGTAATTCCCAAGCTTTTGCTTTCGCAAAATGTAATCACTCAATCATAAATCTCATCGAGCAAGCTCATTCGATTTATGATTTCCTGATTCCGCTTTGTTCAATGCTTTTTGGAATTTTTCAGGGTTGCATTACTGTTTATTTGTCAAGGTGCTATAATTATGAGCCTTACCAGTTGCATAAGGCAACGCAGAAGGAGGGATTTGAACCCTCGCGCCGCTATTAACGACCTGCACCCTTTCCAGGGGTGTCTCTTCAACCACTTGAGTACTTCTGCAAAATAGTTGATCACAATACTTATATTATATTGTTAGCAGCGTGTTCATAATTAAGCGGAGCGAAAGGGATTCGAACCCTTGTGGCGTTGCCGCCAAACGGTTTTCAAGACCGCCTCGTTATGACCGCTTCGATATCGCTCCGAGTTGTCTTATTCATATTTAAATAAGAACCGCTCTGCTTGAGTGCTTACCGCTCTCGCCGCAGCGCAAGATTTATATTAACAAAGGGCAGCCAACATGTCAAGCGTGTTTTTCAATTTTTTTCAAAGTTTTTATAAAAATCGCTTTTTTGAATCAAGCCTGTACGTTTCTGCAAGAAAATGGTCATCTGTCACGCACCGGCAAATCCCTTAACCACGCGCCTCTTCACTGAATTGTCGCATAATTTCAGTTAATTCACGACAATTTGGAATAAATCTCTATCAGCCTTTTAATATTCTCCTCCACGGAGTAATTTTCGAGAACCTTTTTCTGTCCGTTTATACCCAGCTCTTTTGCCAGCCTGTTGTCTTCTATAAGCTTAAGAATGGCTTCTTCCAGAGCCACAGAGTCTTTTACCGGAACAAGAAGTCCGTCTGTACCATCATCTATGATGTCAGGAATACCGCCTACGCAGCTGGCCACCACAGCCGACCTGCGAAGCATTGCTTCTATAACAACAATTCCAAAGCCCTCATAATAAGAAGGCAGCGCCAGAATTCCGCATTCCTTAAGATATTTATCCTTTTCGGCACCGGAAACCCAGCCAATATATTTAACATAATCCCCACGGTCGGCAATCTTCTTTTTAAACTCCTGATCCTCAAAAATGCCTCCCACCAGAAGCTGCACATCTCTTCCGGAGTCATGGATCCTGGATACAGCCTCTAAAAGCTCGCCAATTCCCTTGTCCTTGCAAATCCTTCCAAGGAAAAGAATCTTATTATAATCTTTATCAACACTCTCAGAAGCCGCATATTCAGATGTTTTCACCCCGTTAGGAAAAACAACTATCCTCTCCGGATCAATGATCTCTCCAAAGAAATCCTTCCAGGACTGAGTGAGCACCAGCATCACATCGCCCATTTCCAGAGTATCTTTTACCCGCTTCCTGCCTCGGGCATCCAGCTCTTTTCCGTAATAATTCTTGAAATCACCGCCGTGCTGATGAAGGACAATCCTCTTGCC
Organism: Butyrivibrio sp.; assembly: GCA_024692165.1. Taxonomy (GTDB): domain Bacteria; phylum Bacillota; class Clostridia; order Lachnospirales; family Lachnospiraceae; genus Butyrivibrio. The sequence goes on from JAILMY010000104.1 coordinate 1,613, forward strand.
CCGTCTGTGAGCAGCTTTTATGAAATAAGACTTCCTTATAAAGCTTGAGTCCGAGGAAAAATGCACGTGAACCACGTCCGCCGATGGCAGGGCCGCGAGAAAGCGCAAAAAAGCACAGCCAGCCACAATCAATTTGTTAAACCGGCTGCCTTCCTTCATGGTGCCAATATATTCAAGGTCAATCTTCTCGCCAAGACCGGCATCGTAAAACTCGTTGACCACAGCAGAAATTCCGCCGTGTACGCCACGATCCGGGCCCACCATCAAAACTTTCACTCTTATCAAGCCTTCCAATTCTTCAAAATAGCTTCCGCAGCAGGAATATCCTCCGGCGTGGTGATCTTAATGTTTGTATAAGAGCCTTCCACCAGCTTGATCTTCTTGTCGCTGAAATACTCCACAACCATGGCATCGTCCGTGATGTTAACGCCCCTTGCCATGAGTTCACCCTCTTCTCTGTCCAGTCGCTGGTAGAGTTCCAGGATCATTTTATATGAAAAGACCTGTGGAGTCTGGATCATCCACGTAAGATTCCTGTCGGGAGTTGTAGCTGCAAAGCCCTTCTCGTCCGCAATCTTAATGGTATCCTTAACAGGCATGCCCACAACACAGGCGCCGAACTCCTTAACTGCATGGAGAGAACGCAGAATTATGTCGTTGGTCAAAAAAGGTCTCGCTCCATCATGGATAAAGGCGTAATCGCAATTTGAAGCCGCAGCTTCAAGGCCCAGCCTTACACTATGATAGCGGTAAAGTCCTCCCTCCACAATAGCTGTCACCTTATCAAAGCCAAATTTCTGCACGATCTCGGTGCGCACGTAGTCAATGTCGCCTCTGGACACCACAAGTACGATGTCGTCGATAAGGCTCTCCTCGAAAGTCTTCAGAGAGTAGTAAATAAGAGGCTTTCCACCGATCTCCATGTACTGCTTCTTAACATCGGAATTCATCCTGCTGCCACTGCCCGCAGCCAGCACAACCGCTACAGTTTTCATACACTTACCCCCTTAATATCACTCATTTCCAGTCAAAAGAACCTTCGCCGGCCTCATGTTACCGGCAAAGCCTTACTTCCCCGCGTGGAATCTGCGTTCTCTGTCTCCCAGCGGAAGGTTCGGTACTGCATTCATATCAAGGCCGAATCTCACGCCCTTCTTATATTCATAGTACGCTGCCGCCCCGATCATTGCTGCATTGTCTGTGCAAAGAACCGGTGACGGGCGGTAGAATTTGATATTGTTGGCCGCACACTCTTTTTCCATGAGCTCTCGAAGTCCTGAGTTAGAGGCAACTCCGCTGGCTATGGCAAGCTTATCATAGCCATATTCCTTGCAGGCCTTGATGGCATGTCCCACCAGGACCTCTACCACCGCCTTCTGGAAGGAAGCAGCCACATCCACCTGGCTTAGCTCCTGCCCCTGCATTTTCGCCTGATTAATGATGTTAAGCACCGATGATTTCAGGCCGCTGAAGGAGAAGTCGTACTCCGCATCCCCAATCTTTGCCTGAGGAAAAGAGAAAGCGTCGGGATTTCCCTCTTTGGCTGCCTTGTCAATCTTGGGGCCTCCCGGATATCCAAGACCTATGGCTCTTGCCACCTTGTCAAAAGCTTCTCCTGCCGCATCGTCTCTGGTCTGGCCAATGATCTCGTAAACTCCGTAGTCCTTTACCACCACAAGATGGGAATGGCCGCCGGAAACCACCAGGCAAACGAAAGGCGGCTCCAGATCTTTGTTTTCTATAAAATTGGCACTGATGTGCCCTTCAATATGATGCACTCCGATAAGTGGCTTGCCCGTTGCAAATGCGATGGCCTTAGCCTCAGAAACTCCCACCAAAAGAGCTCCCACAAGGCCGGGGCCATAGGTAACAGCCACTGCGTCTATATCATCAAGAGTTACTTTCGCCTCTGAAAGAGCTGCTCTGATGCAGCCGTTCATCTTCTCAACATGCTTTCTTGAAGCAATCTCAGGAACCACGCCGCCGTAAACGGTGTGCAGCGCGATCTGGGAAGAGATGATGTTGGAAAGAACCTCTCTGCCGTTCTTGACAACCGCTGCTGCGGACTCATCGCAGGAACTCTCAATAGCCAGGATCAAAAGGTCCTCATCACTTTTGCCGCAGGACTTCGCATCACCTGCGCCTTCCTTCGCTGAATCTTTATTTTGTTCCTCGTCTTTAATAGACATGAAAATGACGCCGTCATCTTCAACATTCTTATCAATATTCATAATATCCTCACTCATCTGCCTTCACGGTCCAGCCAAGGATCTTCCACCTGCCTTCGTCATCCATTCTCATGACGAACTGGTAGGTCACCACGATGTGACTGGTGCCTTTTCTCAAGGAAAAGAGGCACTCAACATTGCACATCCTGCGTCCGTCCACCTTTACAACCTCCGGCTCTTTTGCCTGAACCACGTAGGTTGCGATGGAGTAGTCGCCTTCCTTGCGCTCCTTGACCTCATTTTGGATGGACTTTTTAAAATTCGACTGATTGTGCAAAAGCTCATCATCCATGATTCCGGCCAGAATCTCGATCATCTTATCCTGCTGGTCATCGGTATAGGTCTCTCTGTAGAGAGTTCTCATGATCTTGCCGTAAAAATCCACAACCATCCTGGCATCTGCCGGATAGTTCCTGTTAAGGTCCGTAGTGGTGATCTCATCCACCGTGGTGAGAACGTAGTCCTCTTCCTTGGCCGGCTTCTTACCCCTTGTGAGGATCATGTAAGCCCCAAGAATTACCACAGCTCCTAAAACCACCAGAATTATTGATTTTACAACTGCAGAACCCACACCGTTTTTTCCCATTTTTACTCTCCCTCAAATCTAAGTTCCACGCTTCTTCCGTCCTTGGCTGCGATGGAATTTGCAAAGATCTTCTTGGTGTCCTCCATGAATTCCATTGGATTTACAAGGGATGGACTGTAGTGTGTCAGCCACATCTCTTTTACCTTCGCATCCTTAGCCATCTTAGCCGCCTCGTAGAAGGTCATATGCTTATATTCTCTGGCTTTGGCCACCTTATCCGGCTCGCCGTACATTCCTTCGCATATAAAAAGATCTGAATCTGCCGCGTTCCTGACTATGCTGTCAGTGGGTCTTGTGTCGGTGGTATACGTCAGCTTGATGCCCTTTCTTGCTTCCCCCAGCACCATGTCCGGCGTAAATACCCTTCCGTCATCCAAAGTAATGGTATTGCCCTTTTGCAGGCTGTTCCAGTACTTTCTGTCTATTCCGTTGGCCTGGGCCGCTTCCACATTGAACTTGCCCTGCCTGGAGAGACTGAAACTGTAGCCGTAGCAGGTAATATTGTGGTTGACCTTAAAGGCCGTTATCTTGAATCCGGGCATTCCCTCTTTATCGAAGTCAAAAGACATTTCGTCCCCGGAAATTTCCTTAAACACAATCTCAAAGGGCAGCTCCGGAGCGATAACTCTCAGAGAATTCACTACCCTTTCAAGGCCCTTTGGGCCAATCATCAAAAGAGGCTCCGTCCTCTCTGCATTTCCCATGGTAAGAAGCATTCCCGGCAGTCCACTGATGTGATCCGCATGGTAATGGGTAAAGCAGATAACATCGATGGGTTTTGAGCTGAGGCCCTTCTTTTTCATGGCGATCTGTGTGGCTTCTCCGCAGTCCACCAGCACACATTTTCCGTTATATCTCACGTACAAAGAAGTGAGAAGACGGTTCGGAAGCGGCATCATTCCGCCGGTTCCAAGCAAACAAACATCTATCATAAATTATTCCTTTTCCAATAAATTACCGCGTCGTCCTTGGGCTCGTCGTAGAATCCCGGTCGCACGCCTTCACTCTTAAATCCAAGGCGCTCGTACAGGTGAATTGCGGGCTCGTTGGCTGCGCGCACCTCCAGGGTGTAGTCCTTGATGCCAAGACCGGCGCCTCTTTCCAGGAGCTGCTTCACCATCTTGTAGCCGATTCCCTCGCCGCGGCAGTCTCTTGCCACGGAAACATTGGTAACTTCGCCCTCTCCTGATATGTTCTGAACTCCGCACAGACCTACGATCCTTCCGGCCTTCACAGCCACCAGGTAGATGGTGTCATCCCTTGTGAGAGCGTCGATGAGCTGCTTCTGTGTCCAGGCCTCTTTTCCCAGATTTGTCTTTTCCAAAAGAGCTGCATCCTCTATATCTTCCGCAGTCATCTCGCGAACTCTGACGATTCCGGGAGTCTTGCGGGCTTCGCGCCGCTTTTTCTCTCTTTCAGCCTCAGACAGAGGTTCTTCCCTGCTGCTATCACCGGCTCTTGCGCCACTCTTTACGTCTTCGCCGGTATTAGCTGCCTTTCCGGCAGAGTCCTTCTCTTTTGCCTCGCGCTCAGCCTGGGAGAGTCTTAGGTAGTCCGGTGCAAATTCATCCGCGGAAACCATCCTCCCCTCAGCTGCATACTGCATGGCAAGCGAAACCAGCGCCGCAGCATTCTGGCGGTTCTGGTGCATGGGCGCAATGGAATAAGGAACCTTAAGGAGCTTGTCCAGCTGATCCCTGTAAACAGGCACTCCGTCCCCCAAAAGAACTACCGGCTTGCCGATCTCATTGATCCTTGCCGCGATATCCTCAACTGAGGTGGCGAACTGCTCGTGAATTATCTGCATTTCAAATTCTCTCTCGAGGCTCTTTCCCTCGGGAGTTCCGGCCACAAAGGTATAAAGCCCTGTGTACACCTGATTTCTCCTGGCGTCCATCATAGGACAGATGATCTTCTCCACACCGTAAAGGTTGTAGGCGATGCCATCCACCGTAGGAACAGGAATGATTGGCTTATCCAGAGCCAGGGCCAGTCCCTTGGCTGTGGCGCTTCCTATACGTAGTCCGGTAAAAGAGCCGGGGCCCTTAGCCACTGCTATGGCATCAATGCTCTTAAGATCCAGATGAATCTTCTTGCAGACATCATCCAGCATGGGCATCAGGATCTCCGAATGTGTAGTTTTATACTGAATCGAAAACTGGGAAAGAAGCAGGTCACCATCCGCAATGGCTACGGCCCCCACCAGTCCCGATGTGTCAATTCCAAGTATTTTCATGATCTTTTCTCAATCTCTATGCGTAAATTATTCTTCACTTTTTGGTCATTGTGATCAGCCTGTAGTCAAAGCCCTTCTCCAGGTTCTTCTCAATCACAATCTCGGTGTAGTGCTCAGGTAAAATCTCTTCGATCAGGTTCGCCCACTCGATGAAGCAGATGCCGTCGCCGTAGAAATAATCCTCGTAGCCGATCTCGTCCATCTCGCTGACGTCGCCAATTCTGTAAACATCGAAGTGATAAAAGGGAATCCTGCCCTCGTCGTATACCTGCAATATTGTAAAAGTCGGGCTGCTGACAGGTCCCTGAATTCCAAGTCCCTTTGCCACTCCCTGGGTCAGAACCGTTTTGCCAACACCCAGGTCGCCGATAAGTGTATAAACAGCGCCGGGCTGGGCGTTTTCGCCAATTCTTTTCCCTATTTCAAATGTCTCTTCCGCTGAAAAAGTTTCATGCTTCGTTACGATTTCCATGTTAACCTCACTTGGGGTGTCACCCGGGCTTACACCAGTCTCACGAATGGCCTTATGTGCCCTACAACCCCATTTAAGTATAGCAAAAAAGGAGCGGCAATCCAAGACTTGCTCAGACTGCCGCCATAATATGCGATGCTCAGAGCCAAGCAGTGAAATGAAAATACAGATATTGAGCTTGCTCAAGTATCTGTATTTTTATATTTCACTATTTGGCGTAAGCCAACAACGAGGAAATGTTTTACATTTCCGAGTCTTGGCTCTGTGTTATAAATTGTTCTCAGGCCTTGGCTGTCTTACGGGAAGGAGCCATCTGCTCTGCCTTGAGGATTGGGCTGAGCTGCTTGTAAACAAGGAATGTTATAGCACTGTCTGCTACGCCCTTGAGCAGGTTGAATGGAGCTACTGCGAAGAGGCAGAAGGTTGTGAGGTTTGTGATTGCAGGATTGATAGCTGAACCCATTCCGATGAATGCATCAACTCCGCTTCCGAACATGATTGCATATGCTGGAAGAAGGAAGAATGCGTTGAGCAGTGATCCTACGATTGCGATGCAAACAGTACCTGTAAGGCAGCTGATAAGTGCAACCTTTCTTGTCTTCTTAAATCTGTAGATGATTGTTGCAGGAAGAATGAATGCTGCTCCAACCACGAAGTTAGCGATCTCTCCAACGAAGCCTGATGTGGTGCCCTGGATAAGGATATTCAGTGCAACCTTGATGAACTCGATCATAACGCCAACCATAGGGCCTGCAGCGAATCCGCCGATAAGTGCAGGAATATCGCTGAAGTCAAACTTGTAAAAAGATGGTGCGAATGGAAGTGGGAACTCGATAAACATCAGCACAAAAGCAATTGCTGAGAACACACCAATGATGGCGATCTTTCTGATGCTGAAGAGATCCTCAGCGTGACCATTCTCACGAAGCTCTCTCTTTCTTGCCGCATTATCTGCTGCGAAAGTGATGGCAAGTGCTGCGACAATAAGGAGTACCAGTGCTCCAAAATGAGTCCAGTTCTCACCGATCAGTGTAAAAAGTGATTTTGATTCGTTCATGTTTCTCTCCTTTTCTCTTTCGGGGAGTAAAGGTAATTCAGATGGAATGCCGCTTACGACATTCACGCGCGAGTGTGTATAAATATGCTACTAAACTAAAAAATCCCAAGTCAGAATTAACTGAACCCGGGACACACAAAAAATACACCTATTGCGTATTCTTCTCTCATCCAGACTTTACTGTCGGTTTTGGAATCGCACCAAATCAGCCGCCTAAGCGGGTCGCGGACTATACCGCCGGTTGGGAATTGCACCCTGCCCCGAAGAATCTTATTTTTTTCTAAAAAGAATATTACCTCTATGGATATGCCATGTCAAGGGCCTTTTCAGAAGTGCCCTTATTTGACAACTTTTTTCCGTATAACTATAATTTTAATATCGAAGCATATTAGGAGCTTACATGAGATCTATTTCGTCTTACGAACTGGTTCCTGGCATGATTCTTGCAGAGCCGGTAACAACCCAACAATCCAATAAGCTTCTTGATAAGGGCACCGCACTGACCAACAGAGATATTGCAAAACTCATTTTTTATGCAATTCCTGAAGTATCCATTGAAGACGAGCCCGCAGATCAAGGTCCTTCCAGAAGTCCTTTTTTCAAAGGGCTTACTTCTTCTGAGCGCATCAGGCAGTCTCCCGAATTCCAGGAATTTAAAAGAGACTTTGAAGCCTGTGCCAAGAAATTCAAGATTGAAATCCAGGACATTATCCAGCACAAGGCGCCAATTGACCAGGAAAGGCTTCTTTCCCCTATATATGCACTGCTGAAAAAGGGAAAAAATACCAACGACGTATTTGAGATCCTGCATAACCTGCGAGACTACGACGACGCCACCTACACCCACTGTATAAACGTGGCCCTTGCCAGCAACATTCTGGCCCAGTGGCTTAAATGGGATGAAAAAGAAATTGAGACAGCCACTCTTTCCGGTCTATTCCACGACATTGGAAAGCTGGCCATTCCCGATGAGATCATCACCAAGCCAGGCAAGCTTGATTCTCACGAGCTTCAGGTGATGAGAACCCATCCTCAGAAGGGCTATGAGGTGTTAAAAGACCTGGATGTCAGCACCCACGTAAAAAACGCAGCCCTGATGCACCATGAGAGATGCGATGGATCCGGATATCCTCTTGGAATCACCGGTCCTCAGATCGATAAATTCGCCAAGATTGTTGCCATCATCGATGTATATGATGCCATGACCAGCACCAGATACTACCGTGATGCCCTGTGTCCGTTCATCGCCATCTCAATGTTTGAGGATGAAGGCTTCCAGCGCTACGACACGGAAATGATCCTGTGCTTCCTTGAAAACATCGTAAACACCTACCTTCTGGATACAGTAAGACTCAATACCGGAGAAGTGGGCGAAATAGTCTTTATCAACAGGACAAAGCTTTCAAAGCCCACAATCAAGATCGGTGATGACTACGTGGACCTCAGCAAACTTAACGGAGTCTACATTCAGGGAATTGTGTGATGCATGAGCCATGCGAATAAAATAAGGATGTGATATATCGCTTGCGCAATATATCACATCCTTTTCTATTCATACGGCGACGCCGCGACAACGAGGAACAAGCGAATCGGTTCCGAGTCTGTCGGCACGGCTCATGCGTTCTTAAGTTTAAACTTCTGTATCTCTTTATCGGAGTCTACCTTCTCAATCTGAGCACCCAGATCTCTGAGCTTCTGATCGAAGTCCTCGTAGCCTCTCTCGATGTACTTTATATCTTCAACTGTGGAGAAGCCTTCAGCTGTAAGGGCTGCGATTACAAGAGCTGCTCCGGCACGAAGGTCAGGAGCGGAAACACTGGCACCGGTGTACTTGTCTACTCCCTCGATGATGGCTGTGCTGCCTTCAACCTTGATGCTGGCTCCCATTCTTGTGAGCTCTTCCACATATTTAAATCTGTTTTCAAAAATACTCTCTGTAACAATACTGATGCCGCTGGCAAGTCCCAGGGCTACAGTCATCTGTGGCTGCATATCCGTAGGAAATCCCGGATATGGTAAAGTCTTGATATGTGTGTTCTGAAGACGTCTTGTAGCAACTACTCTTACGGCGTCATCAGATTCATGGATCTGACATCCCATCTCCACAAGCTTGGCACTGATGGCCTCCAAGTGCTTGGGAATAACATTCTTTATTGTAACGTCACCCTTTGTGGCAGCTGCTGCCATCATAAAGGTTCCTGCCTCGATCTGATCGGGAATGATAGTGTACTCTGTACCGTGGAGCTTCTCAACGCCTCTGATCCTGATAACATCAGTTCCGGCGCCCTTAATATCAGCTCCCATACTGTTAAGGAAGTTGGCGATATCAACTACGTGGGGTTCCTTGGCAGCATTCTCGATAATGGTCTTACCCTCTGCCATTGAAGCTGCCATCATGATATTGATGGTTGCACCTACACTTACTACGTCCAGATAAATATGACTGCCTACAAGGGCATCAGCCTTTGCATCAATTACTCCGTAGCCTGTAGTAACCTTTGCTCCAAGAGCTGTAAAGCCCTTGATATGCTGGTCGATAGGACGAAGGCCAATGCTGCATCCGCCGGGAAGTACCACAACTCCCTGCTTGTATTTACCAAGAAGAGCTCCAAGAAAATAATAGGAAGCTCTGATCTTCTTAATATCATCGTTGTCAAAGGTATAGTTCTTAATCTGAGAAGCATTGATCTTAACCGAATGTCTGTCGGTTCTCTCGACGAAAATTCCTACACTTCTCATAGCCTGAAGCATTGCGTTTGTATCATATACATCAGGCATATTATCTATATAGACAGTCTCATCTGTCATGGTAGCGGCTGCCAGGATTGCCAGTGCCGCGTTCTTGGCACCGCCGATCTCCACCTCTCCTACAAGAGGATTTCCGCCATTAAGTACGTACTTTTCCATATTCGCCTCTTTAATACTCCCAGTAAAAAAGCTGTTTGTATTAATAAATTATCTCCTAAACAAATATAATTAATATCACAAATAGGACATTTTGTAAAATGTGCATATTTTTAACGTCAAAAAGTATACACATTTTACAATTCCTGTCAAGCAGTCTTTATTAATTCAGGTAATTCAAAGGGTTCACCTGAGAACCGTTAATAAGGATCTCAAAGTGCAGGTGCGGTCCTGAGGAGACACCTGTATTTCCCGAAAGGGCAATCTTCTGTCCCTGAGTTACGCTCTTACCAACAGACACAAGAACCTTTGAAAGGTGACCGTATCTGGTCTCTCTTCCGTCAGGATGTCTTATGTAAACACAGTATCCGTAACCACTTCCCCATCCGGCTCTTGTAACAACGCCGCTGGAAGAAGCAACAACAGCAGTACCGGTAGGTGTAGCCCAGTCAACGCCCTTGTGATATCTGCTGGCACCCTTGATGCCGGTATTTCTTTTACCAAATCCGGAGGATAAACGACCGCCGGAAATAGGCTTGATATAGGTAGGAGGCACGATGGTTCCACGTTCCACGATCTTGGGAACCGCCTGATAGGTAACCTCTTCCTTCTCAATTTCTCTGGAAATCTCGCCATCATCGGTGTAGCTTACCAGAGCCACAACCTTTCTGTGTCCGGCTGAAGGCTCCTGAAGCACCTTGCTCTGGGTGGTGTACCAGTTGTCATTATCCACGTACTCGATAGGAGCCTCGTAGTCCTCCTCGTAGTACTTCTCTATCACATAGTTAACGGACAGCTCCGGCTCCGGAACTGTTACGATAATCTCATCCTCAGGTCTGATCCTGGTGTACTCATCCTCAAGAGATTCATTCATTGCAATGAGCTGATCCAGCGTCAGATTGTATGCCTGAGCAATAGCTCCCAAGGTATCGCCGGACTTAACCTCATAGATCTGGTTAGTCTCTTTGTCCTTGGTGACCTCATCTATGGCAGTGGAAAGATCCGTCAGCTCTTCCCCCGGAAGATAGCTCTCTACAATCTCGACTTTGTCCTTGAAATCAATGCTCTGAAGACCCAGCTTGTAATCCGAAAAGTCCTTGTCGTAAGCCAGCGGCGTTGCGGCGTTCACCACGTCTGTTATTGTGGCAAAAAAACCTGCTTCCGGCATAGAGGTCTGGGCAATCTCCTCATCTCTCTGAACCTCTTCGCGGCTAAGAACCTGTGGCATCAGTACATTCACTTCACGGCTGGGGTCAAGCACCAGCTTAATGTCGTATTGATCCTCGGTGTCGTACTTGGAGATAGAGGTCTTTAAAAGAGCCATAACCTCATCGATACTTGCCAGATTCACTGAAAACTCATTAACCTTAATGGAATATGCTCTGTTAAGAGTGCTCTTTTTACTGGAGTAGAGTACGTCCGTCATCTTTCCTGCAACTCTGGCGGCAGATTCCACCTCTCCCCAAAGAACATTGTCCCCTTTTACGGCAAGATTTGCTGTAGCAAGGGTCAGCTCGTCATTACTGGTTGAAATGGCTTTTCTGGCCATTCTTAGGGCCTTATATGCCTCATCCCTTGATTCTACCGTTCCCACCACAACATCGTTTAAAATCACCGTAAAAATGTTATTTGGGCCCTTCTGAAATTTAACCATGGAGGGCATGAATAAAATCCATATAAAAGTAACAATCAATGCAGATTGTAAAAACCATATTTTGAACTTATTTCTATATACTGTACTTCTCAAATCCGTAAACATTCTTTCTAAAGGATATTTGGCCAAAATGCCCAAAGGGCTTTGCCCATGTTACAGCACGCCCATGATCCTGAGCACGTTGATAACGATGTCTGCAATTACCAGCAGCATCGTAATGATTGTAAGAGGTAAAAGAGCTGAATTCTTAGTCTCAACGCCTACCTGGATGGCCTCAAGCTTTTTGGCCACCTCTTTAAACTCGTCCTTGTTCCAGTTCTGGCCTCTCTCAACAATGGCCTGAACATTTCTGTATACCTGAACACCTACATCGTGGATCTTCTCGTCGTTCTCTTCGAGCTTCTCCCTGTAAGCCTTTGTATCCTGTCTCATTTCCTCAATGGCAGACTTGTACTCTTTAGCCTCTGCTCTCATCTCACCAAGGTACTTCTTGTACTCCTCTGTGCTGGCCTTAAGCTCCTGAAGCTGAAGCTTGTACTGCTCTGCCTCAAGCTTGATGCGTTCAGCCTCCTTGGCCTCTGCCTGAGAGTTGGCCCTTATGATATCCTGAGCACTGATCTTTTCAACTATCTTGTTCATGATGTTTTCCACTTAGAATCCCCTCCCCAATGTTATATGCGACAGCGTCATCTGCATGACAACCGAAAGATACGCAATTCCAAAACTCATTTTACCTTTATTATGCAAATTTAACAAGAATGCCTTTGCTAATTAGGTTTTATTGTAGAATTTTACTATTAGTTCATTCTTTGTTCATAATTTATTAATAATTGTCTTGTATAGTATTTACATAGCCGCAGGAAATGTGGCAACCGAATAACGTAAGATAGATTTTTTCATAATAGGGTAGGTGCGGGAAACCGTGTCTACCCACTCCTCATTTTGTGACCCTTTTGAGTCAAGCGGATAAAATCAAAAAGCAGATACCAAGTTTACTTGAGTAGATGCTTTTTTTATTTTATCCATTTGGCGAATAGC
>JAILMY010000115.1 GCA_024692165.1 Butyrivibrio sp.
TTGGTGCACTGGCTAGCCACGGTTACAGCTTTACTGATGACGAGGAAGAAGCGGAAGCAGCAGTTGTTAACACCTGCTGCTTTATCAATGATGCGAAGGAAGAGAGCATTAACACGATCCTGGAACTGTCTGAGAGGAGGAAATCCGGGCAGCTTCAGGCTCTTATTGTGACCGGATGCCTTGCGCAGCGCTATCAGAACGAAATTCAGGAGGAAATCCCTGAGGTTGACGAGATACTGGGTATTTCCTCAACTGACAAGATCCTTACAGCCATTGATGAAACCCTTAAGAGGAATAAGCTTTATACTCACAAGAACTATTTCGACGATCTGGGTAAAAGACCTGTTGGAGGACAGAAACGAGTAATCACAACAGGAGGTCTTTTTAACTATCTAAAGATTGCAGAGGGCTGTGATAAGCGCTGCACCTATTGTATTATTCCCAAAGTTAGAGGTTCATATCGAAGTGTTCCCATGGAGGAACTGATAAAAGAAGCTAAGGATCTGGCTCAAATGGGTGTTACAGAGCTCCTTCTGGTGGCTCAGGAGACTACACTTTACGGCGTGGATCTTTACGGGGAGAAAAAGCTTCCGGAGCTTCTTCATAAGCTGTGCGAAATTGATGGCTTTAAATGGATAAGGATACTGTACTGTTATCCTGAGGAGATAAACGAAGAGCTTATACAGACCATTAAGAATGAGCCTAAGATATGCCATTATCTTGACCTGCCTATACAGTCAGGATCCGACAGGATTCTCAAGAAAATGGGAAGAAGAACTGATAATGCTCAGATCAGAGCTTTGGTTAAGCACCTCAGGGAAGAGATTCCTGACATTTGTCTCAGAACGACGCTTATAAGCGGATTCCCCGGAGAGACAGCGGCTGATCACAACGAGACCATGGCTCTTGTAAGGGATATGAAATTTGACAGACTTGGCGTGTTTACCTATTCCCAGGAGGAGGATACTCCTGCGGCTACTATGCCTGATCAGGTAACAGAGAGAGTCAAGAACACCAGAAGAAACAAGCTTATGCGCCTTCAGCAGGAGATCGCCTTTGAAGCTGCAGAGGCTATGGTCGGAAGAACAGTGGATGCCGTAATTGAAGGCAGAATAACTGATGCCGATGACGAGGACGGCCTTTCCTATGTGGCAAGGACCTACAAGGATGCTCCCGATATTGATGGATATCTTTTCATCACAGGGGTAAAGAGGGAGCTTATGACCGGGGATTATGTAAAAGTATTGATAACCGGATCAAATGAATATGATCTGATAGGGGAGATGAGAGAATGAATTTACCAAATAAGTTAACTGTTGCCAGAGTAGTACTTATTCCGTTTTTTGTACTTTTCTTACTTGCTGATCCTGCAAACGCCACATATAAGTGGATTGCACTGGCTCTTTTTATTATTGCAAGTCTCACAGACATGCTTGACGGAAAGATTGCAAGAAAATATAACCTGATCACTGATTTCGGAAAGTTTATGGATCCTCTTGCAGACAAGCTTCTTGTATGCAGTGCCATGATCGGTCTTATTGAGCTTGGAAGGATTCCTTCCTGGATAGTAATTGTGATCATTGCAAGAGAATTTGTTATCAGTGGCTTCAGACTTATCGCAGCGGATAATGGTAAGGTAATCGCTGCCAGCTATTGGGGTAAATTCAAGACAACCTTCCAGATGATCATGGTAATCCTTATGATTGTTAACCTGGAGATCAGCTGGGTACAGATCCTTACACAGATAATCATGTGGATTGCGCTGGCGCTCACAATTATTTCCCTGGTGGATTATCTGGTCAAGAATAAAGATGTTATGGCCGGCGCAAGTATCTAATTGTAGTAGTTTTAGAATTAAGGAAGTTTAATGAGTAAAGATTTAGAAAAAAATATTGATAACAACGAGGTAGTGGAAGAGAAGGTTCGCTACGACGAATCAGGACTTGATGAGAAGATTATTAGAGCTGTTACAGAGATGGGCTTTGAGTATATGTCCCCCATTCAGAAGGCAGCTATTCCGGTTATGCTTGAGGGAAGAGACATTATAGGTCAGGCACAGACCGGTACAGGTAAGACAGCGGCTTTTGGTATTCCGCTTCTTCAGAAGGTGGATCCAAATAATAAGCACTTGCAGGCAGTGGTTCTTTGCCCTACAAGAGAGCTTGCAATGCAGGCGGCTGATGATATCAGAGATTTCGCAAAATATATGTCCGGAATAAAGGTCCTTGCTGTATATGGCGGACAGGATATTTCCAGACAGATCAGAGCACTTTCTGCAGGAGTTCAGATTGTGGTCGGAACTCCCGGACGAGTTATGGATCACATGAGACGTCACACCATGAAGATGAAGGATGTGAAGGTTCTCGTCCTTGACGAAGCAGATGAGATGCTTGATATGGGCTTTAGAGAGGATATCGAGACTATCCTTCAGGGAGTACCGGAGGAGAGGCAGACAGCTCTTTTCTCAGCTACAATGCCTGAGCCTATTCTTAAGATTACAAGGACCTATCAGAAGGATGCTGAGTATATCAAGATGACTCCCAAGGAGATCACTGTAGCAGCCATTGATCAGGCCTATTACAGAGTTCCTCAGAAAATGAAAGAGGAAGTTCTTACAAGGCTTATGGATTATTACAATCCTGCAAGAAGCCTTATTTTCTGCAACACCAAGAAGATGGTGGATGCTCTTTCCGAGAGTCTTAAGGGCAAGGGATATGCCTGCGACGGACTCCACGGAGACCTTTCTCAGAATCAGAGGGATACAGTAATGAATCTCTTTAGAAGCGGCAGGATCAATATCCTCATAGCTACTGATGTGGCAGCCAGAGGTATTGATGTAAGCGGTGTTGAGGCAGTTTTTAATTTCGATATTCCTGAGGATATTGAGTACTATGTACACAGAATAGGACGTACAGGAAGAGCCGGCAGAAGTGGTAAGTCCTTTACCCTGGTTGGCGGCAGAGAGATGTACAAGCTTCGCGAGATCGAGAAGGTCTGCCACACAAGAATTGAGGAGCGCAGAGTTCCTTCAGCCAAGGAGATCACAAGGGCTAAATCTCAGAAGGTCTTCGCTGAGGTCATTGATATTATCGAAAATGGTGACATTTCTTCAGCTCTTGCTTTTGTAAATCAGAAGGTTGATGAGGGCGAGTACACAGCAGAGCAGCTGGCTGCAGGCTTCATGAAGCTCAAGATGGGAGCTGAGATCGAGGATCTCGTTCTCTTTGAAAAGAGCGATAGAAGAGGCGGCAGATTTGGCAGAGGCTCTGACAGAAATTCCGGTAACGACACACGAGATGGCAGAAGAGGCAGATCTCCGAGACGTTCAGACAAGGGTGAAAAGAGATACAGCAGATCAAAAGCATCCGTTAAAGAGGAGAATGGCCGCAAGCCAAGAAACTCCGATAAAGAATATGCAAAGCCACGCAAGAAGCAAAAGCTCGGGGATGAGAAGTTTGTAAGTAAGACTTCAGGTCTTGATGAGAGCCTTATCGCCAGCATCAAAGCTGACCGAAATCGCAGCAAATCAGGCAAGGAAATGATAAATGCCCAGAATGATGCCGAGAAGAAGAGACTTGACTCAAGAAGAGAGAAGTCTTCTAAGGCAGACAGCTTTGAGAACGTTGGAAGAATCAATATCAAGGGCGAGGGTTCCACAAAGTCATGGTATATGGGACAGGATGATACTTCATTCGAAAAGAAAGAAGACAAGAATACCATGCATGTCTCAAAGGCAGAGAAAAAGGCCATAAAGAAAGAGAACAAGAAAAGAAGTATTGATTATTTACAGGACATGAGCGATCTGGTAATGGAGAGCTTTGGTAAACGTAAAAACAGGGGTAAATAATGAATGTAAATCGTATTAGAGCCAAGATCTTTAATATGGTATCCACAGGCGTAATTGACGAGCCTATCAACAGGCTCTATGATGGCCTGAGCATCGTGGCACTTGCTCTTAATCTTTTTGCGGCATTTGCCATCACATTTGATTATATGGAGGAGCACTATAAAGGGCTCCTCCTTGCTATTGAAGCAGTTACTACAGCATTTTTTGCTATTGATTATATTCTGAGACTTATTACAGCTAATGAGCTTTTTCCCAAGGACAGTGAGGCTGTGGCTATTCGCAAATATGTACTGTCCTTTACAGGAATAATCGATCTTTTATCATTTCTTCCCTATTATCTACCGTTTTTTTTTCCTGCAGGTGGAACAGCCTTCAGAATGTTCAGGGTTGCCAGGATTCTAAGGCTTTTCAGGATTAATTCCTACTATGACCAGTTAAATGTTATAACAGAGGTTCTAAATAGCAAGAAACAGCAGCTTCTTGCCTCGGGCTTTATCATACTTATCCTTATGATGGCTGCCAGCCTTTGTATGTACAGCGTTGAGCACGATGCTCAGCCGAATGTGTTTGAAAATGCATTTTCCGGCATATGGTGGGCTACGTCAACACTACTAACCGTGGGCTATGGAGATATCTACCCCGTGACGATTCCGGGAAAAATACTTGGAATTCTGATCAGCTTCCTGGGAGTTGGCATGGTCGCGATACCAACAGGTATTATTTCCGCAGGATTCGTTGAACAGTACCAGAAACTTAAGACTGCAGGTCAATATGCGGAAGAGGAGAATATTCATTTTATCAGAGTAAGACTCTCTGAAAATGACAAGTGGACAGGCAAGAAGATCACTGAAATCGGCATTCCAAAGGACGTAATGATTGTTGCCATTCACAGGAAAAAAGAGACCATAATCCCAAGAGGAACTATGGTCCTTGAAAAGGGCGATGTAGTGGTGATGTGTGCAGAGAAGATTAAGGATATTCAGCCCATCGACCTTAAAGAAATTACTATTAATGAAGGCCACTCCTGGAACGGTAAGGCAATCAGAGACCTTGATATGTCAAGGCAGAGCTATATCTACATGATACGAAGAAAAGGAAAAGCTATTATCCCAAGGGGTTCCATCGTCATAAAGGCAGGAGATATGGTGCTGATTTATGAAAAACACGACAGGGCTGATTTGGCATAAACAAAAGAATTAAATTCATTGTAAAAAGAAGCAGAAATAAAGGTTATTTGAATGTTTAGTAACGAGAAGAAAAAAGAAATTCTGGATAAAACGCAGCTTTTCGTCCTTGATATGGACGGCACCTTTTATCTGGACAATGACATATTGGACGGAGCGCTGGATTTCCTTAGTGCAGTAAAAGAGACCGGGAAGGACTACATTTTTTTTACCAACAATTCATCCACCACGCCGGATCTGTATATTGATAAGCTGGCCAAAATGAATTGTCATATCACGAAAGATCAGATCATGACCTCGGCGGATGTGATGATAAGGTATCTGAAGGCGAAGCACCCGGGAGAGAGCGTCTATGTACTGGCTACAGAGCCTGTGAAAAAGAGCTTTTCGGATGAAGGTATAAATGTTTTTGAACCGGAAATTTCTGAGGATGATGGCTACGAGCCGGCTGCCACGGAGCATGTTCCGGACAATGTAGTGGTGTGTTTTGACAAGGAGCTGACCTACAACAGACTTACCAACGCCTGCACCTATATAAGGAGAGGCGCCAGATTCATGTCTACGCATCTTGATATAAACTGCCCTGTGAAGGATGGCTTTATCATCGATAGTGGAGCCATCTGCGCTGCAATAAGTCTTTCTACGGGAAAAGAACCAAAGTACGTGGGAAAACCCTTTAAAGAGACTGTGGACATGATAGTTGATAAGACCGGTATCAGTCGAGGGGCCATTACTTTTGTGGGAGATCGTCTCTACACCGATGTGGCCACCGGAGTAAAAAACGGTGCTAACGGAGTCCTGGTTCTGACAGGAGAAGCCACAGTCGATGATATCGGACCATCTGATGTGAAGCCGGATGCGGTATTTTCCGGAATCAAGGAGATGGGACAGATGCTCATATCATGAATATGGTCAGGAAATGTTCCGGCAGAAAATATGAATTGAATATTTGATGATTAATCTTGAAAAAGTGACACAATTGGCTTACAGATATAGACCTGTCCGTTTCATGCATCTAAAATGTACTTAGATATATAGCACTAATTCAATAAATACGGAGGTATTTGGGATGAAAATAGCACTTATTAACGAGAACAGCCAGGCTGCCAAGAATGAGATGATCTGCAAGGCTCTCAAGAAGGTTGCAGACCAGCACGGCTTCGAAGTATTTAACTATGGAATGTATTCAGCTGAGGACAAGGCACAGCTTACATATGTACAGAATGGTATTCTTGCATGCGTGCTTCTTAACTCAGGTGCAGTTGACTATGTGGTTACAGGCTGCGGAACAGGTGAGGGCGCTATGCTTGCATGCAACAGCTTCCCTGGAGTTATTTGCGGACATGTGACAGATCCCCTTGATGCATATACATTTGCTCAGATCAACGATGGAAATGCTATTTCCATTAACTTTGCACTTAAGTCAGGATGGGGCGCTGAGCTTAACCTTGAGTATACTTTTGAGAAGCTTTTCGCTGAGGAGAGCGGACAGGGCTATCCAAGAGAGAGAGCAGTTCCTGAGCAGAGAAACAAGAAGATTCTTGATGAGGTCAAGAAGGTAACTTACAACCAGGATGTGGTTGAGATACTGAATAACCTTGACAGAGACCTTGTAAAGGGCGCTCTTTCAGGTGAGCACTTCCTTGAGTACTTTGATGCAAATGCCAAGGACGAGAGAATCAAAGAGGCTGTACACAAGATTTTAGCTTAATTATGGCGACACAAGACCCGGTACGAATGTACCGGGCCTTTACTATTTTCTTTATTCCTTTTCTCCGGCGCAGACCACGTTCTTTCCGCTTCGCTTAGCCTGATAGAGGTTGTCATCGGCCTTCTTAAGTACATCATTGGAGCCGACACCTTTTGCGATACCAAGGCTTATGGTTATGGAAAGGTTAGGATCAAAATCCCATTTTTCCATTTCCATGTTGCGCCTGATTCTCTCGGCGATAATCTCGGCTTCTTTAACAGTATTTTTTCCCAGAATAAGTGCAAATTCCTCGCCGCCATAGCGGAATGCTTTGCAGTCCTGTTTGGTCTCCTTGGAAATAATGGATCCGAGCTTCTGAAGAACCTTATCGCCACAGATATGTCCGTAGGTATCGTTGATATTTTTGAAATCATCAATATCGATCATAATGATGGCATATTCACTGGTGGATCGGCCGCTCTTTTCCAGGTTCTTATTAAAGACTCTTCGGGTAAAGAGCTGGGTAAGGGCATCGTATCTGCTGTTAAGGATGATCGATGTACCCATGGAAATAACTACAAAGACAAGAAGTATTGAAATTACAATGAGCTCAGTCTTATTCCTGTTGGCGATTTCCAGCTTTACATCTTCGCCCATGGCCGCCTTGGAATCATTGACCTGGCTGTTAATAATTGATGCATAGCTGGAGTTTTGCTGGTCAAATAAAGTAGAGTAAAGGCCATGCATTTTGTTGACCATGGTCTCTTTGATATATTCATTGTTGCTGGGGTATTTCTTTTGCATTTCAAGAAGAGTATTAAGGGCTGTTTTTTCGTAGCCTTCTTCCTGACAGATAATTAAAAAATCTTCGATGGTGGTCTGTGCGGTCTTAATCTGTTCCTTTACATTTTCTTCGCCGTCAGAATAGTTTCTTGCAACCTCCAGGAAGCATTTGTTTTGATAGTAAGGAATTATGAAGTCTCTCAGCATAATCTTACGATAGGCGCTTACTTCAAAGAATGGACTGTCTTTATAATCGTCCAGGATCTTTGAGGCCTTTGGAAATTGGCCCTTTTCAATATATACCCTTGAAAGGTATACATTATTGATGCCTCTGTAGGCTTCTTCGTAGATATTCGTGTTGGACTGATCAACTATTTCATTGGAATATAGCAATTCTTCCTCTGCCTTGTCATAGTTCCCGTCGTAAATATCCATTATGGCCAGCATTCTGAAGGCATAGCTCTTTACCTGAAGATCGCTGATATCCTCAAAGGCCTGCACAGACTGAGCCTTGTCTATCATGTCTTTAGCGGAATCATATGCGTAATTGTTCAGATGGAAATTGGCAAGATCAAGATAAATATTGACTGTGTAATCTTTATCCATGCTCTGTTCAAGATAGTACAGAGCATAGCCAAGATACCTGTAGTAGGTCATATCCTTACCAAGCTGCATATATATCAGACTGGCTCTTTCATAGAGCCTTCCCAGATCTTCATTGGAAAAATGGGACCTTTCGATCCAGTCATTTATGTACTCTGCAGAAGCTTCCAGGTTTTCCGGCTCATAGGACAGTTCTTTGTTAACATAGTCGTGGACTTTGGAATGATTTGACTCTATAGTAAACCGAAGATTGGCATAGTAAAGAAACTGTGCCAGTACAAGCACAGCTACAACTAGCAAAGTACCTATCAGATTCTTCTTGAAACTAGAGTTTTTCATATTTAGATTCTAACATAATAGCGTATATATATTATTAAAATAGTATTAAATATACGGGTATTTTTACTGCATTTTAATAAAGGAAAACCTAGTTGAAAAATAGATGGCTGCTTGGTATAATCTGTCTTGTGTTGTGATTGAATGTGGGGCTGTTGCTAACAATACATTTGAATTTTTTTAAGGTAGAAGGTTTTCATTTTGAGTAGGGGAATTAAGGTTAAAAAGAAATCACAGATCAATATCAAAAAGACAGCGATTATAGGCCTGGCTACTGTAGTTACAATAATTGCCGGCTATAATATCTATAATCATCTTCCGTTTGTTAAGGTGAGCAAGGCAATTGCCGCAGGCAATAAATATTCTGCAAGTTCAGATTATGAGGCTGCCATAGATTCATATAATACGGCGATTGAGATCGATGAAGGGGCTGTAGAGGCATACAACAATATGGCCGGAGCTTACCTGAGTATCGATGATTATGAGTCTGCCAAGAAGGTTTTATACGATGGATGGCAGAACACGGAGAACAAGGATCTTCTGAACAATTACCTTACTGTGATCACCAACGATGCAATTACAGCCATCAACAAGGGCGAAGGTAACATAGATACGGTTCTTTCAGTTATTCCGGTTCTTGAAGCGGATAACACCAACAGTGAGGCTATAACTGTTCTGGACGCCGCTTATACCAGATGCTTTAGAAATGAACAGACAGATGCTGATATGTTTTTCAGAGGAGAGAATAAGGGATCAGCCTGCTGTTTTTCCAAATATGAGGAGATCATAAACAGACTTGTGGCTGTATACGAGGCTACTCCCTCAGAGGAACTTGCAGCGCTTATTCAGAAATATTCATCTCCTTCCACAGATTCTTTTACCATAGGTCTTGATGAGGCAGCTAGATACAAAGAGCTCCTTGACAAGGTGGCATCATCCGTTGGCAGCTGTGAGGCAATGGATTCCATGAGAGAGTGCTTTACAAATGCTTCTCAGGTGCAGGATCTTTTCACAGACATATTTGCTCAGCTGGATATAGGAAATGTGGATGACTTGAGAGACTTTATCGTTTCCGATGAGTACGTATCTTACAGAGATATTTTCCTCAATAATCAGGAGACAAGTCAGGAGAACACTACCTATATTCCTATCAGCAGAGAGGCTATGGTGCTTAACCTTAATGAGGGCAAGTGGAGCTACAGATTCCTTAGTTTTGAGGAGAACCCTGATTCAGCAGGTGTTATTACCGTATGGGCCAACTATTTTGAGGATGACGGAGTTCAGAGAAACTCTATTTCCTACGAGCCCGGTGCTATCAACGGGAATGTATATCCCCACACCAAATATTCGGTTACTTATCTTAAGAGCTATATAACCTCAGGCAAATCTACAAAGGTTGCTCAGATGAACTACAGATTGTCTACTGTTATCACGGATGAAGACGGCAATATGACTGAGACTGTAGTAGGTGACTGGGGCGGTGCCAACGAATGGACCATGGATATCGAGACCATCGAGTCCAGAATACGGGCTTGATTATTTTAGAGGACAACATGAGCGCAAACAGAGAGCCAAAATGTGTAATAATATCCGCAGGAAGTTTTGTTCCTGTGGATATTCCTTTATATGAGGGTGATTACTGCATCGCCTGTGATGCAGGTTTTAGGTATGCCCAGGAGATGGGGATCCTTCCGGATCTTATAGTGGGAGATTTCGACTCCGCAGCAGAACAGGATCCTATGCTGATGCGAAGCATTGAGGAGATTGCAACCAATGACCCCGATAGGATTGTGAGACTTAACGTGGTAAAAGATGATACGGATACCATGAAGGCAGTTAAGATAGGCCTTTCCAAGGGATATCGCAAGTTCTATCTTTACGGTGCCACAGGAGGCAAAAGAATGGATCACACTCTTGCCAATATCCAGACCCTTCTGTTCATAAAGCATAACGGCGGAAAAGGTTATATAATGGATAGTGACAAGATGCTGCTTATAGCCGAGAATGAAGAGGTTAAGTTCAATGTAGGCAATACGGGCTACATCTCAGTTTTTTCCCTGTCAGAGGTTTCAAGAGGCGTTACTTTAAAGGGGCTTATGTACACCCTGGAAAATGGTGAGCTTCGAAATGATTTTCCGCTGGGAGTCAGCAACGAATTCATCATCGATGAAGAGGCAAGGATTTCCGTAGAGCAGGGAACCCTTTTAATTGTGCTTCAGTTTGGTGAAGGCTGATTTTCTCATTATAAGATTTTATAAGATAAGTAAAAGTGTTTGATATTCAGACGATCAGATGTGGGGGCATGTAATGATCTGTTTGTTAGCCAGGTTTTTTATCAAGGATTACGAAAAGACAAATCTGCCGAAGGTAAGGCAGGGCTATGGCGTCATAAGTGGTGCCAGCGGTGTTGCCCTTAATGTCCTTTTGTTTTTGACCAAGTTTTTTGCATCCCTCATAAGCGGATCGATCTCAATTCTCGGTGACGCCTTAAATAACTTATCCGATGCGGCATCTTCAATAGTTACCCTGGTGGGCTTTAAGCTCTCGGGACAGGCAGCTGACGAAGAGCACCCCTTTGGTCACGGCAGGATCGAATATGTTGCCGGGCTTATCGTATCTTTGCTGATTATTCTTACAGGTATAGAGCTTATTCACAGCTCTTTTACCAAGATATTTCATCCGGAGCCCACTACCTTTAATGCTGTAGTGGCCTTCATTCTTATTTTTTCCATAATCATCAAACTCATAATGTTCCAGGGAAATCTCCAGGCTGCCGGGAAGATTGAAAGTGCTGCACTGAAATCAACAGCCATCGACAGTATTTCCGATGTATTTACCACTTCAATAGTGCTTATTTCTGCGGTTGTAAGCTTTTATATGAAAATATATATAGATGGATTTATCGGAGTTGTAGTAGGAGGCCTTATCGTAAAGGCCGGCGTGGATGCGGCGAGAGATACCATAAATCCTCTTTTGGGAGAGCCGCCAAGTAAGGAGACTCTGGAGGAAATTGAAAGCGTTGTAAAGGCCCATAACGGAGTTCTTGGGGTTCACGACATTGTGGTTCATAATTACGGCCCTTCCAGGATATTCATGTCCCTTCATGTGGAAGTGCCTTCAAGGCAGGATCTTATTACAGTTCATGATCTTATCGACGACATTGAGAACGAGCTAAGAAAGAAGTACCACTGCACGGCGGTTATTCATATGGATCCTGTGGAGGTTAATGCTTCAATTGCTGAGCTGAAGAGGAAGATAGGGCATGTTCTGAAGGAACTGGATCCGAACCTGACATTCCATGATTTCCGCATGATACATTCTGAGAATCAGCGGAAAAAGCTGGCTTTCGACGTGGTAGTTCCTTTTAAATACGACCTTTCCGAGGATGAGATAAAAACATATCTCTACAGCCATATTAAGGACATTGATCCGGAGCTTACCTGTGATATAGAAATTGATTATAAATAGATTATAAAGCTTTTTGTTAAATACTTGTCAGATTGGATGCATTTGAGATATACTAGGCAAGGACAAATATTGTAATAATTTTTACAGGGCAGACGGATGTTTGCCGGTGAAATAATAATTGGAGGATATAAATAATGAGAGGTTCTAAACCAACAGTACTTTTAATTCTTGATGGATACGGAATCAATGAGAATCCTGAGGGAAATGCTATAGCAATGGCTAAGACTCCTGTAATGGATGGTCTTATGAAGGATTATCCTTATGTTAAGGGATATGCTTCAGGTCTTGCAGTTGGTCTTCCTGACGGACAGATGGGTAACTCAGAGGTTGGCCACATGAACATGGGTGCCGGCAGAATCGTATATCAGGAGCTTACAAGAATTACAAAGTCTATCGAGGATGGTGACTTCTTTACAAATGAAGGTCTTATGGCAGCTATCGGTAACTGCAAGGAGAAGAATTCAGCACTTCACCTTTACGGCCTTGTTTCTGATGGTGGTGTACACAGCCACATTACACATATCTACGGACTTTTAGAGCTTGCCAAGAAGAACGGTCTTGATAAGGTTTATGTTCACTGCTTCCTCGACGGAAGAGATACTCCTCCTGAGAGCGGAATTGATTTCGTACAGCAGCTTGAGGACAAGATGAAAGAGCTTGGCGTTGGTGCCATTGCTTCTATTTCAGGTCGTTACTATGCTATGGACAGAGATAACAACTATGATCGTGTTGAGATCGCTTACAATGCGCTTACAAAGGGCGAGGGTAATAAGGCAAATTCTGCTCACGAGTGCATGGTTCAGTCCTACAAGGATGGCAAGACAGATGAGTTCGTTATTCCTACAGTTATCATGAAGAATGGTGCTCCTGTAGCAACCATCAAGGATGGCGATTCGATTATTTTCTACAACTTCCGTCCTGACAGAGCAAGAGAGATCACACATTGCTTCTGCGATGATGAGTTTGATAAGTTTAACAGAGGACAGAGACTTGACGTAACTTATGTTTGCTTCACAGACTATGATCCTCTTATCCCTAACAAGGAAGTTGCCTTCAAGAAGGTACTTCTTACCAACACATTTGGTGAGTGGCTTGCAGCTAAGGGACTTAAGCAGGCAAGAATCGCTGAGACAGAGAAGTATGCTCATGTAACATTCTTCTTCAACGGCGGTGTTGAGCAGCCTAACGAGGGTGAGGACAGAGTCCTGGTTAACAGCCCTAAGGATGTTCCTACCTACGATCTTAAGCCTCAGATGAGCGCTCCTGAAGTATGTGAGAAGATCTGCGATGCTATCAAGTCTCAGAAGTATGACGTTGTAGTAGCAAACTTTGCTAACCCTGACATGGTTGGTCATACAGGTGTTATTCCTGCAGCAGTTAAGGCTATCGAGGTTGTTGATGAGTGCGTAGGCAAGGTAGTTGATGCTCTTAAGTCAGTAGATGGTACAATGTTTATCTGCGCTGACCACGGTAATGCAGATATGATGATCGATTATGAGACAGGAGAGCCTTGGACAGCTCATACAACAAATCCTGTTCCATTTATCCTTGTAAACTACGATCCTGCTTATAAACTCAGGGAGAACGGATGCCTTGCTGACATCATTCCTACACTTATAGAGTGCATGGGTGAGGAGCAGCCTAAGGAAATGACAGGAAAGAGCTTGCTTATCAAGAAGTGATTTGACGATTTATTAGATATATGCTAATATGTATAAGCTTGCGTAAGCAGGCAGATACTATTTTATCCATATATTTGGGAGGTTTCACACTGTGAGCGTTTTAAGTTATGTTGTTGGTGTAGTATTTATGCTTATCTGTGCCGCTTTGGTTGTTCTGGTACTTGCTCAGGAAGGCAAGAATCAGGGACTTGGAGC
>JAILMY010000132.1 GCA_024692165.1 Butyrivibrio sp.
TGAATATTTAATAATTCGTTGGTATAATCATCATAGGATATTATTGACCAGACTCATCAGGGACATCGATTATGAATGGAACTGTAGATAACAGCGAAATCTCTAAATATGTGATTTCCCATATTGATGACGCCATTGCCAATGAATGGATCAAAATCTACTATCAGCCCGTAATAAGATCTATTACAGGGCAGCTTAGTGGTGCAGAATCACTGGCCAGATGGATCGATCCTGAAGTGGGCTTTCTGGCTCCGGATAAATTTATCGGCGCTCTGGAAAAAAGTAAGAATATTCATAAGCTTGATTGCTTCATCGTAAATAAGGTATGTAGCGATATCCATCAGCGTATGAGCGATGGCCTTCCTACAGTGCCTGTTTCCGTGAATTTCTCAAGGCTCGACTTCATAATGTGCGATATGCTTGATGTGGTTGAGACTGCCGTCGCAAAATACAACATCCCAAGAGATTTTATTCATATTGAGATCACTGAGAGTATGATCGTTCAGGATGAGGATCTGATGTCTGAAGTCATCAGGAAATTCCGTGACAAAGGCTACGAGGTCTGGATGGACGATTTCGGAAGTGGATATTCTTCTCTCACGCTGCTTAAGGACTACCATTTTGAGCTTCTTAAGCTGGACATGCGCTTCCTTTCAGATATGAGCGAGAAGGCTAAGACCATTATCCACTCGGTTATAGGTATGGCTAAACGCTTAGAAATCAAGACCCTCAGTGAAGGTGTGGAAACAAAGGAGCAGGTTGATTTCCTGCTTTCAATTGGCTGTGGCAAATTCCAGGGTTATTACTTTGGAAAGCCCGCTCCCCTGGTTGAAATGCTGGCAAGCATCGAAGAGAAGAATATTACTGTGGAAGAGCGTCAGTGGCGAAGCTTTTATGAAGAGGCATGTCTTGCCATGCGTGATCTTAATGATCCTCTGTCTATCGTTGAGTTTGATGGTAATTCCTTCAAAACTCTTTATATGAATGCCCCCTTCAAGCAGCAGCTCAATATATCCACAGCAGATCTGGATATTATTAATAAAACCAGATACAGCTCAGCTTCTCCACTTATCTCGAAATACCGGGAATTCGCCAAGGAACTGATCAAAACTAAAGGCTCAGGAAAGTTTTATTATACTGATAATGGCAGTTATTTCCAGCTTTATGCAACTTATATTACCGAGACCGATGGAAAATATCTGTTTAAAACAAGAGTTTCCAATATCTCAATCGATCAGAACACCGTTGAAAGGAACAATCTTGATCAGAAATTGAGAGAGCTTAATCACCTGCATGAAGCTATAATTCTTATCAATCTCAGAGAAAGACTGCTCTCTCCTATGCTTGGTGCATATATTTATATGAGCGATCTGATCTCAGAGCGCGTTGCGGATTTTGATAAGGCACTTGATTATTTCACGAATAATCTTATTTATCCTGCTGACAGGGACGCTTTTGCTAAGTTTAGTGATACCAATACCATACTTGACAGAATCAGATCCCAGGAACATGGTTTCGTTAAAAATACCTTTAGGATCAAACAGCGCGACGGCTCCTTTGAGTGGCGTATGTGCACTCTTTTACCGATTCCGGGAACGGAAGGAAATGAGATCTTATTGACCATCAGTATCATGTCCGAAGATCTTGCAGCTGCTCTGGATGCGGTCCGTTATCCGAAGGAAGCATTAGATGGCGGTAATATCGAAGACATCATCAGAGAATACGCCGTTCTCTGGAAAAATGTCATGGACTTTTCAGCTCTTAAGTTCTTCTGGAAGGACAAAGATCGCCGCTTCAGAGGCGTCAGCAAGTCTTTCCTTGATTTCTATGAGATCAAGTCTCTGGATGACATTATAGGAAAGAACGATGAAGAAATGCACTGGCATGTAGATGACGCCCCATATCAGGGAGATGAACTGGATGTACTTCATAAGGGAAAAGTAGTATTTAACGCCGAAGGGCAATGTATCGTCAATGGCGTTGTTCACAATATCATCTGCAATAAGATGCCAATCTATGATAAGGGCGAGATTGTTGGTCTAATGGGAAGCTTTACAGATATTGAGCAGGAGCTGTACAGAACCCAGAAGCTCGTCAGCCCTTCTAAGCTTGACAGCATCACCCGCCTTATGAACAACAAAGACTTTGTCATTACAATGGTGGACTATGCTATGCAGTATAACGATGCAGGCAAAAACTATGGCTATATCCTGATGCATAACCCTAACCACCACCGCATAGAGGAAGCCTTTGGAAGCAAATTCGCGGCAAAAGTACTGAAGGAAATTGCTGAAAGAATAATCGATGTCATCGGACAGAAGGCTGTTGCTTCAAGAACCAAAGAGTCTTATTTCGCAATTATGGTTTACATTGATTCCAAGGAAAAGCTTGAAGAATTGGCCAAGAAGTTAAAAGAGCATATTGATGATATACATTTTGTAGACGGTAACAGCGTAACTATCCGAATGACTGTGGCCAACAGATTAAGAACAGAACCCGGAGTTACCGATGAAAACATTCATCAGCTTGTTACAGAAGAGATTGAGAAGAACGAGTCCTAAGCTGTATAATATTAGAAAAGTATTTATACAGCTGGGGGCAAGTCATGAGGGAAAAAATACAAATATTAAAAGACAACATGGAGAAGCGCATCGTCGGCAAGGGCCAGGTCCTGGACAGGATCATAGTGTGTCTGCTTGCTGAAGGTCATGTGCTTCTGGAAGATGTACCGGGAGTCGG
>JAILMY010000172.1 GCA_024692165.1 Butyrivibrio sp.
TGTTTGCTACACAGGAGCAATGCCGGTATTTGTGGATGCTGATAAGGACACCTGGAATATCGATGTTACTAAGATTGAAGAGAAGATAACTCCAAGGACAAAGGCTATCATCCCTGTTCATATATTCGGCAATCCCTGTGATATGGATGCAATTGTAGATATTGCAAAGAGACACAATCTCTTTATCGTAGAAGATGCTGCAGAGGCTCATGGTGCTACCTATAAGGGACACAAGGTGGGAAGTTTTTCTGATATTGCCTGCTTTAGCTTTTTTGCCAATAAGAATGTGACAACGGGCGAAGGCGGTATGTGTGTCACTAATGATGATAAATATGACGACAAATGCAGATATTTTCAGACTGTCTGCTTTCCAACCAATGGACCTAGAAATTATCTTCATTATGACATTGGTTTCAACTATCGAATGAGTAATCTTCACGCAGCTCTTGGCCTTGCTCAGACAGAGAAGGCAGATGAGTACAAGAAGATGCGTATGACCAATCACGCTCTTTACAAGAAGTACCTGGCTGATGTGCCGGGAATCATTTTCCAGAAGGACGAGGCAGATTCCGAGAACGTTGGCTGGATGAACACAATCGTCATCGATCCGGCTACGTATGGGCGTACAAGGGATGAACTCATAGCACATCTTAAGGATAACAAGATAGATACAAGACTTCTGTTTAAGAGCATGCATGTTCAGCCGGCTCTTCAGAAGTATGGCTGTGATTGCAGCGGAGAGTATCCTGTGACAGATTGGCTTTCAGAGAATGGCTTCTATCTGCCAAGTGCTTCTAATCTTACAGAGGATGATATTGCGTATATTTGCAGTGTGGTTAAAGGATTCGCAAAATGAGAGTTGGAGTATACTTTGATGATGTGACCCCGGAAAAGGGCGGAGCATCCAGTATATTAAAGACAATTGAACAGGAACTCAAGAAGGTTCAAGAGAAGTATGAGATTCTGATCTGCTTCAACGGTGGTATGAAATTCCCCTATAAGAGCACCAATGAGGGAATGACGTATATAAATGTTGACAGAATGAGGTATAAGAGTATTCCTAAGATGTTCTTTAAAAATGCCGGGAACAGTATCAGAAACGCAGGACTGCGTCTCTTTTACCATTCTCCCAGGATATATAGGGAGTCTTACCTTGACTATCTGGCAGAAAAAGAAGGCATTGATATTTTCTGGTTTACTTATCCTGCGGATGTTGATCTGACTACCCCATTCATATATACAATTTGGGACATTGGCCACAGGGTAATGCCTGCATTTCCTGAGACCACCAAGCCTATGTATAGATGGAACGGGCACGAAACCCAGTGTGCAAGGATGCTGGCAAAGGCGTCATTTATCCTGACAGGCAATGAAACTGGAAAGAAAGAGATTCTTGATAACTATAGTGTAATGGAGAACAAGATACGTATAGTGCCTTTTCCTGTTACATTCTTTTGCTATGGAGCTGAGGAGAAGCCAAAGTTTGAGCTTCCGGAAAAGTATTTCTTTTATCCTGCCCAGTTTTGGCCTCACAAGAATCATATATGCATTGTGAAGGCAGTGGCTCTTATGAGGAAAGAGAAGGGAATTGATGCTCACGTGGTCCTTACGGGTTCTGACAAGGGAAACAAGGCATATATCCAAAAAATGGTTAAAGAATTAGGCGTCGAAGATTTGATTCATTTTGCCGGATTTGTAACTTATGAGGAGATGAAGTATCTTTATTCCCATGCTACCGGAACTATTTTCGCATCACTGATGGGACCTAATAATATTCCGCCTATTGAAGCTGTTTATCTTAATTGTCCTCTTATTATAACCGGTATTCCGGGGCACAGGGAGCAGATGGGTGAAGGTATCATGTATTTTGACGGCTACAGACCTGATAGTCTTGCGGAGCACATGAACAGACTGATGACAGAGCCTGATGCAAAAGCGCAGGCCATTGCAGCTCAGGAGAATATCAGAAAAGAGATATGCGAATACAGTTATTCAGATAAGATAATAAGTATTTTGGATGAGTTCAGACTACAGGCTTCGACATGGAAAGAAGTATAAATAACTAATCATTATGGATTTTGAATTTACCCGTTATGAGATTAAAAATTCAATAGGCAGCAAGATCAACAGGGTATGGGGCTTTGCGGAAAAACACGGCTTCCCGGGGGCTGTTGATGCTCTTTCTGTTGGCAAGTACCATGCCGGCAAAAAGGTCCTTAACTGTGCTGATA
>JAILMY010000205.1 GCA_024692165.1 Butyrivibrio sp.
CATGATTGTAGGCGCTTTATTGTTTGAAGCGCCTATTTTTTTATGCTATGATAACAATAGCGTAGTAAAGGTATATTCGTATTTACGTATATATATTTACGCATTGGGGAAATAATGTATGAAGGAGAGATGCAATGAGTAGTGTACAGCTACTGGATAAGACCCGTAAGATAGGAAAACTATTGCACAATAGCAACTCCGGAAAGGTTGTATTTAACGATATCTGCCGAGTACTTTGTGATATTCTATCCTCAAACATGTTTGTCATAAGCAGAAAAGGAAAGGTACTGGGAATCGGAGAAAGTGCAAACGTTGAATCCTTGAGTGATCTTTTAGTTGATAATGTAGGCTCTTTTATAGACCCAATGCTAAACGAGAGATTATTGACCATTCTTTCAACCAAGGAGAATGTAAATCTGGAGACCCTTGGATTTGAAGGAATCGATTTTTCCAAGTTCCAGGCCATAATCACTCCGATAGAGATCGCAGGAGAGAGACTTGGCACACTCTTTATCTATAAAACCGATGCCCCATACGATATCGATGACATCATTCTCTGTGAGTACGGAACTACAGTTGTAGGTCTTGAGATGCTAAGAGCTGTAAACGAGGAGAATGCGGAGGAAAGCAGAAAGCTGGCAGTTGTTAAATCAGCAATCGGCACCCTGTCATTCTCAGAGATGCAGGCTATCATCCACATCTTCGACGAACTGGACGGCATGGAAGGCGTTCTGGTTGCCAGCAAGATAGCTGACAGAGTAGGAATCACAAGAAGCGTTATCGTAAATGCCCTCAGGAAATTCGAGAGCGCAGGAGTTATCGAATCCAGATCTTCAGGAATGAAGGGAACCTACATCAAGGTTACAAATGATGTTGTATTTAATGAGATAAAGAAACTAAAACAGGAACTGTAAAAATCCGATAAATATAATACAGGATGGATGCAGATGAAGGGATTTATCATTATTTCGGTAAATCCCTTCTTTTTTTCTCTTTACACATCTTGTAGTTTTTGGGTATAAAAAACACTATATAAGGTATAATGCTCTTGTATTTTGCTAAAAAAGATTTTATTATTAATGTAATAGAGAAAATTAATGTGTCTTTTTATATCCATTTTTAAGCCATTTTGGAGGTGGAAATGATCAATAGCAGTGTATTTGACTATGTTAACGTGCTAGATAAAGCCTCAGATGCAGCCTGGAAGAGGAACGAGGTTATTGCGAATAATATTGCCAACATTGATACACCCTATTACAAAAGACAGGACGTTAATTTTGAGGATGAGCTTGAAAGGGCTCTTGGCTATTCCAAATACAAAACCATGGATGCCAAGATCAGAGACGTTCAGGACGAGCGTCTCGCGCCTAGAGTAGTTAACGATTATTCGGGCTTTTCCTACAGACTGGATTATAACAATGTGGATGTTGACACGGAAAACGTAATGCTGGCAGCCAACCAGATAAAGTATCAGGGCCTGATGGCAGGTCTTTCCAACGAGTTTCAGAATCTGCAGGCAGTATGTAAGAGCTCATGATCGATGAATCGATCATGATTCGGGGCAATAATTGAATTTGCTTCGCAAAGATTGCCCCTCACTCTTGAATCACTTTCTCACGAAGCCCGAATCAAGTGCGTGCTTCTGATTAAAGGAGGGTAATTATGAGTATATATGACTCTTTTAACATCAATTCCTCGGGAATGACAGCACAGCGTTTCAGAATGGATATCATTTCTGAAAATATTGCAAACGCCAGCACCACAAGAACAGAGGACGGAAGTCCCTATGTCAGGAAGGTAGTAAGATTCCAGGAAAAGGGCGGACAGACTCCTTTTTCCAGAATTCTCCATGACAGACTGGATCAGTATTCAGGAAGAGGCGTAAAGGTAGTTCAGGTTCAGGAGGACACCTGGACGCAAATGAATATAGTATATGATCCGGCTCATCCGGATGCAGATGAAAACGGATATGTAACCTATCCTAATGTCAATACAGTAACTGAGATGACTAACCTTATAGATGCCCAGAGATCCTACGAGGCAAATGCAACAGCATTTAATGCAAGCAAGAACATTGCTACCAGAGGTCTGGAGCTTGGAAACGCTTAATTACTGAAAACTTATGAGGTTTGGGAGGGAATCATATGGCCACACCTGATATTGCACAGCTTCGAAATGTATCATCAGATGTTATCAGAGCTGCTGAGGCGAGGAGCAGCACTGTTTACAATGTTCTCGGAAAAGAGGAGGAACCCGAGAGCAAGTTCTCCGTTATCTTTAACAGAGCACTGGAGAACATTGATACTACGAATGCATATTTGTCAGACGCTGAGAATGAAGAGATCAAATGGGCTCTGGGGCAGACAGAGAACACCCATGATCTGGCAGTGGCACTGCAAAAGGCGCAGACAACTTTGCAGTATACAATTGCAGTAAGAGACAGAGCTCTCTCTGCGTACAGAGAGATCACTCAGATGCAGATCTGAGCGATATAAGGACTGAGTAAATGCAATTATGTGCTTGCACAAATAATTGCATTTATGAAAGGACTGAACGTACATGAGGAAGTAGCACGATAGTGCGTATTCCGAATGTACGTAGCATGACGAGAGCGAAGCGGAGTCATGCGTATATCGCGTCAAGCGATACGCATATAAACGAAGTCATGCGTATATCGCCCTACAAAGTGGCGCATCACAAATTTTATGAGGGGAGGGAGAATAATGGCTGAAAGATTAAGAGCCTTGTGGCAGAAAGTTCTCGATTGGTGGAATCAGTTCACAGCCAGGCAGAAGACACTCATAGTGGCTGCCGGTGCAGTAATACTTCTCACCGTGATTTTCCTGGTTACAGTTTTAAACCAGCCTCAGTATGTTCTTTTGGTTCAGGCCAATTCTACCAAGGAAGCATCTGAGATAAAGGAACTACTTGATGGCAGTTCCATAAACTACAAACTATCCGATGACGGATTGGAATTCAAAATTCTAAAGAAGGATCAGGCTGATGCAAATCTCCTCCTTGGAGCGAATGACATTCAGTCTTATGCCTATACTATCGATAATGTCACAACAAGCAGCTTCTCAACCACGGAATCTGACAAACAGAAGAAGTACGTGCTTTATCTGGAGAACCGGCTGGAACAGGACTTTATGGCCAAATTCGATGCCATAAAATCAGCCAATGTTGATCTTCATATTCCCGACAACGACGGTACTCTTATAGGTAATCAGGAGGAATCCTCCGCTTGGATTTTGCTTGAGCTTCAGGAGGGCAGTGATTTCACTGAGGATAATGCAGCCTTTTTAGCCAAGGCTGTAGCTGCAGCCCTTGGAAATAAGTCTACCAATGATATCGTGATTCTTGATACCCAGGGCAATATGCTGTTTGCAGGTTCAGAGGATACTGATTCTCCTCGTATCGCCAGTACACAGCTTACAATCAAGAACAAAGCAGAACAGGTTGTTAAGGGAGAGGTAAAGAAGGTTCTTCTTGGCACCAAGTTGTATGACAACATTGAGGTTGCATCTAACCTTGTCTTTGATTTTTCCAATGAAGAAACTGTTCAACACGACTATACTCCGGCAGAGGACCAGACTCAGGGCGTTTTAAGTCATGAGTCTACTTACAATGCTGAAAACGTAAATGGTGTCAGTGGAATTCCCGGAACAGATACAAACGCTGATGATGAGACAACTTATGTTACACAGGATAATACTAATTCAACCTCAACGATTGAGGAAACAGAACGTGATTATCTTCCAAATGAAAAAATAACAACAAAGACCAATATCCCGGGTGCAATAAAGTATGATGAGTCTTCAATTTCAGTCACAGCAATAAATTACATTGTCATGAAGGAAGAAAACTACGATTCAGGTGCAAATGAAAATAAGACCTGGACTGAGTACAAGCTTGCAAATACCGAACCTGTAGTTATGGAAGTTCCGCCGGATATGATAAATGTAGTATCAAAGGCGACAGGTATTGCCGCTGAAAATGTGGCAATGGCGGCCTATACACAGTATGTATTCTTTGATAAGACTGGTGCATCAATAACTCTTACAGATATTCTACAGATCATCACAATCCTTGTAATTCTTGGACTTCTTGCATTCATCGTTATAAAGAGCATGTGGACCAAGAAGGTTGTGGAAGAGGAGCCGGAACCCGAGCAGCTTTCAGTTGAGCAGCTCCTTGAGTCTCAGCCGGAGGATGTTGTCCTTGAGGATATCGAAATGGATACCGGATCAGAAACAAAGCGCCTTATCGAGAAGTTCGTGGACGAGAATCCGGAAGCAGCAGCTACGCTACTGCGTAACTGGCTGAACGAGGATTATGGGATGTAAGCGATAACTGGATGAGAGTTGACATAAAAATCTTGCTTGCAAGGATTTTTATGTCAATTCGAAGACAGAACGGATATGAGGAAAAAAGATATGCGAATGAAATGAGCATATCGATTTCCGAATATCCGTAGCATGACGAGAGTGAAACGAAGTCATGCGTCTTATCGTTCGTAAAGTAGTGGGCATCAAATAAAATTTTTGGTGGGTACCAAAAATAATTTTGGTGGGTACCAAAAATAATTTTGGTGGGTACCAAATAAATTTCAGTGGGGAGTAAACTATGGATGTAGAAGCTAGCGGAAGCGGAAGCGAAAGCTTAATTGCCGATTTTACCGGCACTCAAAAAGCGGCTATTCTTCTGATTGCCCTTGGCCCGGAGAAGTCATCCTCCATATTCAAACATCTTAAAGAGGAAGAAATCGAGGAACTGACTCTGGAGATTGCTAACACCAGAAGTGTTACATCTCAGATTAAAGAGGCAGTTTTAGAGGAGTTCTATGGAGTTCTTCTTGCGCAGCAGTATATCGCTGAAGGTGGTATCAACTATGCGAAAGAGCTTCTTGAGAAAGCTCTCGGTGAGGACAAGGCTCTTGATGTTATCAGTAAGCTTACGGCTTCTCTTCAGGTTAAGCCTTTCGAGTTTATCCGTAAGACCGAGCCTTCACAGATCCTTACCTTCATTCAGGATGAGCATCCACAGACAATTGCTCTTATTTTGTCATACATGTCACCGGCACAGAGCGCTATGATTCTGTCGGCTATTCCACCGGACAGACAGGCGGATGTTGCTAAGCGTATAGCTGCCATGGACAGAACAAGTCCTGACACAATCAAAGAGGTCGAGAAAGTATTGGAATCAAAGCTGTCTTCTCTTGTAAACCAGGATTACACTATCGTTGGTGGTGTAGATGCAGTTGTAGAGATCCTGAATACCGTAGATCGTGCTACAGAAAAGCACATCATGGAGACTCTGGAAATCGAAGAGCCGGAGCTTGCCGACGAGATCAGAAAGAAGATGTTCGTATTCGAGGACGTTCTTCTTCTGGACGACAGATCTATTCAGAGAGTGCTGCGTGAAGTTGAGAACGCCGACCTTGGTCTTGCCCTTAAGGGTGCTACCGAGAACGTACAGACAGCTATCTTCAACAACCTGTCTAAGCGTCTTGCAGCCATGATCAAGGAAGATATGGACTTCATGGGGCCTGTACGTATGAAGGATGTTGAGGAAGCTCAGCAGAAGATCGTTAACGTTATCAGAAAGCTTGAGGATGCCGGCGAAATTGTAATCTCCAGAGGTGGAGGTGATGAATTAGTTGTCTAATTTATTTAAGGCAGGCTTTGTTAATTACGATAACTCCGATACGTTTGTTATCGATTCTAACGAGCTGGCGAACCAGAAAATTGAAGCTTTTCAAGAGCTGGAACTTAAGAAACAAAGAGAACTGGAGCCCACGAACGAAGATTTCCTAGAAAACAACCTGGAGGAAGACTTTGTTCCGGGCATTGATATGGAGCAGCTTTCACAACTTACTGAGGATCAAGGTATGATGGAACCATTTCCTGATCCTCAATTTGATATGGAAGCTATGCAGGCTGAGATAGACCTTAAGCTTCAGCAGGCACAGGAACAGGCAGATGCCATAATCCAGGATGCTCAGGAACAGGCCAATGCTTTGATTTCCCAGGCTCAGGAAGAGGGCCACAGACAGGGCTATGAAGCCGGATACCAGGAGGGAGTTGCTGCGGCAGAGAGCCTTAAGGCTGAAATAGAACAGCAAAGAGGCGACCTTGAAGCCGAGTATCAGCAGATTGTAGATGGCATTGAGCCTGAAATGGTGGATGTTCTTACCCAGATATATGAGCATGTTCTTGGTATTGAGCTTAGAGAAGATAAGGGCATTATTCTTCATCTTTTAAAGACAACGCTTTCAAGAATTGAGCCCGGCAATAATATTATTGTTCATGTTTCATCTGACGATTACGATGATGTGATCGATGAAAGGGCCTCTCTTGAAGCCTGCATTACATCGCCGTCAACCACCATGGAAATAATAGAAGATCCACTGCTCAAGGAAAATGAGTGTATGATCGAATCCGACAGCGGAATCTTTGACTGCAGTCTTGGAGTAGAGCTCTCAGAGCTTTCAAGAAAACTTAAGCTGTTATCCTTTGACAGAGTTCGAAGGTAATTGTATTAAATGAGGTTTTTATGCTTGTATCATCAATAGATTTATCCAAGTATAAAAAAATGCAGAACGCACCGTTTTATCGGATGTCCGGTAAAGTTGTTAATGTCATTGGGCTTACCATCGAGTCCGCAGGACCGGATGCTAAGCTTGGAGACATATGTCTTATTTACCCCAAAAAGAAGGATAATGAGACTTTGTCCGATGATAAAGGAAGACCCGCCATGGCTGAAGTTGTGGGCTTTAAGGACAACCATGTTCAGCTTATGCCCTATGAGAACACCAGTGGAATCGGTAACGGCAGTATAGTTGAGAACACCGATTCTCCCCTTAGGGTAAATGTTGGAGAGGGACTTCTTGGAAAAACTCTTGATGGCCTTGGCAGAATCGACGGAACCAGCTTCGGAAAAGGCACGATCCTTGAGGATGGAATCGCGTATTCCGTTGAAAACCAGCCCCCGGATCCTATGACAAGAGACCCGATTTCTGAAGTATTATCCCTTGGAGTAAAGGCTGTTGACGGCCTTCTTACCGTAGGAAAGGGACAGCGTATCGGAATCTTCGCCGGTTCCGGTGTAGGAAAAAGTACACTGCTTGGTATGTT
Source organism: Butyrivibrio sp. (assembly GCA_024692165.1). Classification (GTDB taxonomy): domain Bacteria; phylum Bacillota; class Clostridia; order Lachnospirales; family Lachnospiraceae; genus Butyrivibrio. The sequence continues at coordinate 7,137 of JAILMY010000205.1, forward strand.
CGCCAGGAACACCCAGGCTGATATAAATGTTATAGCCCTTATCGGAGAGCGAGGCAGGGAAGTTCGTGAGTTCATCGAGCGCGACCTTGGAGAAGAAGGTATGAAGCGCTCCATCGTTGTCTGTGCCACATCCGATAAGCCTGCCCTGGAGAGACTTAAGGCTGCCAAGACAGCCACATCCATAGCAGAGTATTTCAGAGATAAGGGAAAAGATGTTCTTCTTATGATGGACTCCCTTACCAGATTTTCCATGGCACAGCGTGAGATTGGCCTTGCCAGCGGCGAGCCTCCGGTATCAAGAGGATATCCGCCAAGTGTTTACGCAGAGATGCCAAAGCTCCTTGAGAGGGCCGGCAGATCCAGAAAGGGCTCGATTACAGGTCTTTATACCGTTCTTGTAGACGGTGATGATATGAATGAGCCCATTACCGATACAGCCAGAGGTATCCTTGACGGACACATAGTTCTTAACCGTAAGCTTGCGCAAAAGAACCATTATCCGGCCATTGACGTTCTTGCCAGCATTTCCAGATGTATGTCAGCCATAGCTGATCCGGAACACAAAAAGGCTGCAGGTAAGCTTAAAAACGTTCTGGCGACCTACAATGATGCCGAGGATCTTATTAATATCGGTGCCTACAGAAGCGGTGCCAACAAAAACATTGACTATGCAATATCCAAGATCGAACGGGTAAACCAGTTCCTCATGCAGGAGACCGACGAGAAATTTACCTTTGAGGAAATAAGGGAAACCCTTGTGCAGATGTTTAATGACTGATCAGGGCTAAGATATGGCAAGATTTGTTTATAGAATGCAAAGCGTCCTGAATATCAAGGAAAAGACTGAGGGACAGATAAAAATGGAATTTGCCACCGCTCAGTCGGAACTCAATAATCAGCTTGATATTCTGGAAGAATTCATCAGACGCAAAGAGAATTACCTTAAAGAAGCTGAGGAACTCCGAAATGCAGATAAACTTGAGCTTCAGGATATTCTCGATAATCAGTATGCCACCGCGCAGATGGACGTAATGATAGCCCATCAGAGTAAAGTTGTAGCAAAGTACGAAGAGGCGGTCGAAAAGGTTCGTGTAAGGCTTACGAAGGCAATACAGGAACGAAAGATGCAGGAGACTCTAAGAGACAGAGCCTATGCAGAATATCTCGAGGAAGAGAAACAGGAAGAGTTCAAAGAGACAGACCAGCGAACAAGTTTTACTTATACCCAGAGACAGCGGGATGAAAATTCATAATTTTTCCATATTGGAGGAAAAGAATGGCTGATACTAATTTACCTGCCGGCGAAGACCCCAAGGCGGTCAAAGCCAAACTTAAAGCAGATAAAAAAGAATATGCTAAGCAGTTAAAGGAACAGCGAAAGAGCCAGAAGGAAAAGCAGCAGGAATTTGCTGACAGGCAGGCGGAGCTCTACGGCGATAATGCCGGAGGTTTTGCCACCATCGTTATTACTTTCCTGATCATCCTAATCTGGATCGCCATTATGGGTCTTTTGATCAAACTGGATGTGGGAGGCTTTGGCTCGGATATCCTTGCTCCAATCATAAAGGATGTTCCGTATCTCAACCTTATCTTACCTGATAAGGTGTTAAAAGAGCTTGAGAATGAACCTGTGGTTACTGATATAAGCGGTGCTGAGAGTTCCGCCACAGGAATTGATTCTCTGGAAGCTGCAAATGCTTATATCAAACGTCTGGAGCAGGCACTGCAGACCGAGATGGAGCAAAACAGCAGCTATGCTTCAACTATAGAAAGACTTGAGACTGAGGTTAAGAGGCTTGAGCCCTTTGAGCAGCAGCAAAAGGATTTTTATGAAGAGAGGGCCAACTTCTATGCCAGTGTTGTTTACGGAGACTATGCTCCGGATGCTTCAGCCTATGCTTCATATTACTCCATGATAGATCCAGACACAGCCTCCAAGATTTATGAAAAGGTGGTAAAAGAGGAACTGGATGACGAGGCGATAAGCGCTTTCGTAACAACCTATTCAGGCATGAAAGCCAAAACTGCTGCCAAGGTATTCGATGAAATGGTGGATGAGAATCAGATCACTCTGGTTTCACGTATACTGGCACAGATGACCATAGAAAACCGTTCAGACATCCTTGCTGCCATGGATAAAGCAAACGCAGCCAAGCTCACCCAGATGCTTGAACCCACAGTCCTTGAGAAGGAATCCACACAGGTTACAGGCAATAAGAAATAAAAGAAAGAATTGGTCTTTCGCTGTTTATAGTGGCTCATCAAAAGCCGGTATCTTGATACCGTTCGCCCTGGCACGACGGCCCAACGCCCCATGGGACCCGCCGCTCGCGCCAAGCAGGGCTCGGTAAGAATGGTAAGCAAGGAAAATGGTATATTTTGTTTGCCTTACTGCGCGAAGACAAATTAACGGCTTAGCGTATGAAATTTACGGCTAAGATTATAAAATTGAAGATTCTCACGTAGTCGTTTTTTATTCTTACGGCTGAAATCTTCAAAATCTATTTTAGTAGGTAAGAGTGGCTTCTTATAATCGTATTGAGCAATTATTTGCGAAATAAAGAGTCAGACAATTTTTATGAGACTTATTTAATTGACTGGTGTTATCGCATATCATTGTAAATAGAAAGATAATTTACTTAATAGTCATCACATTCATTACTGTAAAAATCTGTTTTTTGTCAAAACAGCCGTAATGGTTACAAAAGGCTACTGCCAAAATTTTGAAAATCTAATTTTGACAGTAAATATATGGATAAATTTTATAAAATTTTAAGACCTTATCACATGATACGAAGGATAAAGAATCATGAAGATAAGGTCTTTTTTTACGGGTAAATAATTGGTTATAAGAGGTTAAGTTAAAGAACCTGCTGCCGATATATTAGGTGAGATTCTATGGTTATGCCTATGCGTATATGCTGGATATGCAAAAGCAAATCAGAGATTCTTAAACAAAATAAGGAAGGAGGACTTAAATGAGCAGTGCACAGACACAGGTAGGGGTACTTACCTACATGACTCAGAGCACTGCAGCCACAAGTGTTTCATTTACAGCTAATCTAAAGAAAGACACTACGGGAAATGGTTTTGACAGCATACTTACTAACTTAAGTAACAGTCAGAATAACACCCCCAAGGCAGAAGTCGTAAGTTCCAAGGATGTGAAAAACGACACATTAGATTCTTCCAAGAAAACTGAAAATGTATCCATGAGCGACAAGGCAGCAAAGACTACCACTGAAAGCCCACAGGATACAAAGGAAGTAAACACAGTTGAACCTGAGGAAGAAAAGGTTGTAAATACTAACGAAACCGATGGCAAGGAGGCTAATGAAGAGCTGCAGAACGCCATATCAGAAGACGGCAAAAAGCTTATCAAAGAACTTGCTGAAATGGCTGATGTTTCAGAGGAGGAGATCATAGCAGTAATGCAGTTGATCGGTATAACTCCCGCAGATCTCTTAAATCCGGAAAACGTAATTCAGGTTGTGAACGAGCTTAGCGAAAGCGAAAACGGCGTAGACCTCATTGTAGATTCAGAACTTTACGAATCCTTAAAGGATGTCCTTACACAGGTAGGTGACATGAGGCAGGACCTGATAACTGATTACGATATTCCTGAAGAGAATTTGGATCAGGTAATTCAGAACGTAAAAGAAATGAAGGCTCCTGAAGAAGATGCAAAAGATCCTGTTTTTGAAGAGGTTCTTGAAAAGGCACCTACAATAGCTACTGATGAAAAGGCAGTTAAGGTAGAGATAAAGCAGGAAACGCAGGTACCTGAAAGAGAGATCAAAGTACAGGCTACAGAATCTCAGATAACTCAGGTAGAAGATACGCATCAGGAAACATCCAATTCTTCAGAGCACAAGGAATCCGGAAGTAATCTTTTTAAGCATGAACAGAGTGTTAATCCATTTAACCAACTTGTTCAGAATATCGTCGAAGCTACTCCTACAGAGACAAATCCTATAGACAGCTACACAGACAGAGCTCAGATGGAGAACATTATCAGACAGATTACTGAAAAGATTACAGTTTCAGCAGGAACAGAAGAGACATCAATGGAACTTCAGCTTCATCCGGCAACTCTTGGACATGTAAATATCTTACTTACAAGTTCCAAGGACGGAATCACCGCTAAGTTTACAGCTCAGAATGAGATTGTAAAAGAGGCAGTGGAAAGCCAGATGACAGCACTTATGCAAAAGTTCGATGAGCAGGGAGTTAAAGTCACATCAGTTGAAGTAACAATCGCATCACATGCCTTTGAACAGAACCTTCAGCAGGAAGATCGAGGAGAGACAGCAAAAGACCAGATGGAAAAGAACAAAAAGTCCCTTCGAAGAATCAACTTGAATGAGATCGATGAAGAGATTGAAGAGGAAATGTCACAGGCAGAGCTTATAGCAGCACAGATGATGGCTTATAACGGAAACACAATTGATTTTAGCGCATAACTAAGATCAGAAAGAGGGGATTATGGCAGATGTTAATTCAGTAAGCGCCGTTATCAAGGATGGAAAGGTTACTAACTTAGAAGCCGACAAGGCCACCAAGAATACCACCACAGGTTACGACAAAGACGCTTTTATGCAGATCCTTGTAGCACAGATGAAATACCAGGATCCACTGCAACCCACATCTAATACCGAATACATTTCACAGTATGCTCAGTTCTCACAGGTTGAACAGCTCAGTAACATGGCAAATTCCATGTCACTTTCAAGAGCATCAGAGATGGTAGGAAAAACAGTTCTTGTACAGCAGAAGGCTGCTGACACAGGAAAGCTGGTTGAGGTAACAGGCACAGTTGATTTTGTAACCTACAGTGGCAACAAGGCATACCTTAACATCAACGGTACTAACTACGATATCGAAAGCGTAGCACAGGTTTACGACACAGATTACACAGATGCTACCGCAGTTGCAAAAGACTTTATGGAAGCCATCGACAAGCTTCCAAGCAGCGTAGATTTCATCTCCGAGGAAGAACATGGACTGACAATCGACACAATGTTCAAGTTCTACAATGAGGAAATGTCAGACAAGGCTAAGGGCATGATGGATAAGAGCTACATCACATCACTTCAGCAGTATGTAAACAGAATCGATGAGATCCGCGGCGACAATTACAGAACTTTAAAAGAAGACACTAAAAAAGCTTAAACCACATTAGAAAAAGATGGAGGAAAAAGGATGATAATGGATGATCGCCAGTTCTTTTCCATCGGACAAGTCCAGGATCAGTACTTAAATCCGAAGACTCCCAAAGTGGATAACAAACCACTACCTACCGGAGAATCTTCTTTTGCATCAGTACTTAATAAAATAAAAGATAGTGCCGATATAAATAGCACAAGCGATACTGATGTTAAATTTTCAAAGCATGCGGTCAACAGACTTAACGACAGAAACATCGAACTTACAAGTGACCAGATGTTGAGACTAAAA
>JAILMY010000208.1 GCA_024692165.1 Butyrivibrio sp.
CAATAAATGTTCTGCATAACATTCAATCCAATAAGGGAGGATTACATTTATGAAGAGAAAACTTTTAAGTGGTATTCTTTCAGTTGCTATGGCAGCTTCACTTCTTGCCGGATGTGGAAGCGCTGCTGAGACATCAGCACCTGCACCTGCAGCTGAGACAAAGACAGAGACAGAGACAACAACAGAAGCAGCACCTGCTGAGACAGCTACAGAGACAACTGAGGCTGCAGCAGAGACACCTGCAGCAGGCGGTAAGGTTGGTGTAGCAATGCCTACAAAGGACCTTCAGAGATGGAACCAGGACGGCGCTAACATGGAAGAGCAGCTCAAGGCAGCAGGTTATGAAGTAGATCTTCAGTATGCTTCAAACGATATTGCTACTCAGGTTTCACAGATCGAGAACATGATCTCATCCGGCGCACAGGTTCTTGTAATCGCATCTATCGATGGTGATTCACTTGGAACAGTTCTTGCACAGGCTAAGGAAGCCGGAATTAAGGTTATCGCTTACGACCGTCTGATCATGAACTCTGACGCGGTTTCTTACTACGCTACATTCGATAACTACATGGTTGGAACAAAGCAGGGCGAGTACATCAAAGAGCAGCTTGATCTCGACAATGCTGAGGGACCTTTCAACCTTGAGATCTTCACAGGTGACCCTGGTGACAACAACGCTAGATTCTTCTATGGCGGTGCTATCGACGTTCTTAAGCCATACATCGACAACGGCAAGCTCGTAGTTAAGTCTGGTCAGGTTGACTTCGACAACGTTGCTACAGCTAACTGGTCAACAGAGAACGCTCAGTCAAGAATGGATGCTATCATTTCAGCTAACTATGCTGATGGCACAAAGCTTGATGCAGTTCTTTGCTCAAACGATTCTACAGCACTCGGCGTAACAAACTCTCTTGAGGCTAACTACACAGGTGAGTGGCCAATCATCACTGGTCAGGACTGTGACGTTGCTAACGTAAAGAACATGCTTGCTGGCAAGCAGTCAATGTCTATCTTCAAGGATACTCGTGATCTTGCAGCTAAGACAGTTGAGATGGTTGACGCAATCATGAAGGGCACAGATGCTCCTGTAAACGATACAAAGACATATGATAACGGCACAGGTGTTATTCCTTCATACCTTTGCGAGCCTGTATTTGCTGATGCTAATAACTACAAAGAGCTCCTTATCGACTCTGGTTATTACACAGAAGATCAGCTTAAATAATTGATAAAACCTATATTTTTCCCAAATTGAACAGAGGCGGGCCGCATGACCCGCTTTCTGTTCGCTCAAAATTTGAATGCAAAGAATGGAGGAGGGCTACAGTGGCACAGATATTGTTAGAGATGAAAAATATCACCAAGACCTTCCCTGGTGTTAAAGCCTTAGATAATGTAAATCTGCAGGTAGAACAAGGCGAGATCCATGCGCTGGTTGGTGAGAATGGTGCAGGAAAATCAACTCTTATGAACGTACTTAGTGGTGTTTATCCATTTGGTTCATATGAGGGTGACATCGTTTACGATGGCAAAGTGTGTGAATTTAATCAGATAAAAGACAGTGAGTCAAAGGGTATTGTTATTATCCATCAGGAGCTGGCACTTATACCTTACATGACCATCGCTGAGAACATGTTCCTTGGAAATGAGAGAGGAACAAAAGTAAAGATCAATTGGAACGAGACTACTCAGCTTGCTAGAAAATACCTGGACATCGTAGGTCTTAACGAGAGTACACAGACTCTTATCAAGGACATCGGTGTTGGTAAACAGCAGCTTGTTGAAATAGCAAAGGCTCTTTCAAAGGACGCAAGACTCCTTATCCTGGATGAGCCTACATCTTCACTTAACGAGACAGACTCCAGAGCACTTCTTGATCTGCTTCTTAAGCTGAAGGCAGAGAGAGGCCTTACTTCAATCATTATCTCTCATAAGTTGAATGAGGTTTCATACGTAGCCGATAAGATCACAGTCATCAGAGACGGATCTACTATCGAGACTCTTACAAAGGGTGTTGATGACTTCTCTGAGGCAAGAATCATTAAGGGAATGGTTGGCCGTGAGCTTTCAGACAGATTCCCTAAGAGAGAGCCTCACATCGGCGAAACCATGATGGAAATTAAGAACTGGAACGTATACCATCCTTTACAGAAGGATAGAAAAGTCGTTGATAACGTAAATATTTACGTACGAAAGGGTGAAGTTCTTGGTATCTCCGGACTTATGGGTGCCGGCAGAACAGAGCTTGCCATGAGCGTATTTGGGAAAAGCTACGGGGAAAATATATCAGGTCAGACTTTTATTAAGGGAAAAGAAGTTCAGCTCAATACAGTTCGTGCAGCAATTAAAAACGGACTTGCATATGTTACAGAAGACAGAAAGGGGAATGGACTTATCCTGTCTAATCCCATAAAGATCAATACAACTCTCGCAAACCTTGATGAGGTAAGTCACAGAAAAGTTATTGATAAGCATAAAGAATACACAGTTGCAGTTGATTACAAGGAAAAGCTTAGAACAAAATGTCCAACTGTTGAGCAGAATGTAGGAAACCTTAGTGGTGGAAATCAGCAGAAGGTACTTTTGGCTAAGTGGATGTTCGCAGATCCTGAAATCCTTATTCTCGATGAGCCTACAAGAGGTATCGACGTAGGTGCTAAGTACGAGATCTACTGCATCATCAACCAGCTGGTAGCTGAAGGAAAGTCAGTAATCATGATTTCCTCAGAGCTTCCTGAAATTCTTGGTATGTGCGACAGAATCTATGTCATGAATGAAGGAAAAATGGTTGGAGAACTTGATGCAAAAGATGCAACACAGGAAAAGATTATGACTTATATCTTACAGTCATCCGGAAAGAAGGAGGAGAATCATGAGTAAGGATCAGATTTTAGGATTTTTGAAAAAGAACACAATGATCATTGTTCTTATTATAGTAGTAGCATTTTTTTCATGGAGAACAGGCGGAGCTATTCTGCTTCCTATGAATGTCAGTAACTTGATTTCACAGAACGCATACGTATTCGTTCTTGCAACAGGTATGCTCCTGTGTATCTTAACCGGTGGTAACATCGATCTTTCAGTTGGATCAGTAGTATGTTTCGTAGGTGCTGTCGGAGCTCTTTTGATGGTAAACCTCAACGTTCCTGTATGGCTTACAATCATCATCATGATCCTCATCGGTACAGCAATCGGTGCTTTCCAGGGCTTCTGGATCGCTTTTGTAAGAATTCCTCCTTTCATCGTAACACTGGCAGGAATGCTTGCATTCAGAGGACTTTCAAACGTAGTACTTAACGGACTTACAGTTTCAATCAAGGATAAGACAACTTTCGTTAACCTCTTCGGTGGTGGTGCAGATTGCTACATCCACGATGTATTCGGTGGCACAGATCTCAACCTTACCTGCCTCTTTGGTGGTATCGTTGCAGCAGCTCTCCTTGTTATCCTTCAGGTAACAAGCCGTATTAAGAAAAAGAACTCCGGCTATGATCTTGAGTCATTCTGGACATTCCTTGCTAAGCTTATCGTTCTTGCAGGCGCACTTGTAGTATTCGCTTACAAGCTCGCTCAGCACAAGGGTATTCCTTCAGTTCTTATCTGGGTTCTTGCAGTAGTTATCATTTATGGTTACATCACATCTAACACAACTGTTGGTCGTTACTTCTATGCAGTTGGTGGTAACGAGAAGGCTACAAAGCTTTCAGGTATCGATACAAATAAGGTTTACTTCCTTGCTTACACAAACATGGGCTTCCTTGCAGCACTTGCAGGAATGATCACAATCGCAAGACTTACATCTGCACAGCCAACATATGGTCAGAACTACGAGATGGATGCTATCGGATCCTGCTTCATCGGTGGTGCTTCTGCTTACGGCGGAATCGGTACTGTTCCGGGAGTTATCGTAGGTGCGGTTCTTATGGGTGTTATCAACCTTGGTATGTCACTTATGGGCGTT
>JAILMY010000008.1 GCA_024692165.1 Butyrivibrio sp.
GGTGAATGATATGATACATGAAAAATACTATGAACTGTTGAAAGAGCAGGAGGAGCTCATCACAAGGCCGAATGCCAAAACCTCTTTTTACAACGGAATATATGACAGGTATGAGAACCCTGTTCTGACAAGAGAGCATGCCCCTTTGTACTGGAGATATGATCTTAATAAAGAGACAAACCCATATTTTATGGAGAGACTGGGCATCAACGCAGTGATGAATTCCGGAGCAATCTTTTTGGGCGGGAAATATTATCTTGTTGCCAGAGTTGAAGGCGCCGACAGAAAGTCCTTTTTCGCAGTTGCGGAGAGCGATAAGGGAACAGAGGGCTTCAGATTCTGGGATTATCCTGTGGTACTTCCGGATACGGTTGAGGATGAGACAAATGTCTATGATATGAGACTGACTCAGCATGAGGATGGCTATATCTATGGAGTCTTCTGCTCAGAGTCAAAGGATAAGAGCAGCAGCGACCTCTCTGCAGCTGTGGCACAGGCGGGGATTGTGCGAACAAAAGATTTAAAGAATTGGGAGAGACTTCCGAACCTTATTACAAAGCGCTCTCCTCAGCAGAGAAATGTGGTGCTTCATCCGGAATTTGTGGATGGAAAATATGCTTTTTACACAAGACCTATGGATGACTTTATTGAAACCGGCAGTGGCAGCGGAATCGGATTTGGGCTTTGTGAGGATATTGAGCATCCGGTCATCGATGAGGAGAAGATGACCAGTATCAGAAGGTATCATCAGATTACTGAGGCCAAAAACGGTGCCGGTGCAGTACCGATAAAGACGGACAGAGGCTGGATACATATCGCTCACGGCGTGAGAAATACGGCAGCAGGCCTTCGCTACGTGATCTATGCTTTTGCCACAGACCTGACAGACCCGTCCAGGGTTATAGCAGAGCCTTCGGGACTACTGATCGGACCAAGGCAGGGAGAAAGAGTTGGAGATGTGAGCAATGTGGTCTTCACAAACGGAGCGATAGTCAATGAGAAAAATGAAGTATTTATATATTATGCTTCTTCTGATACAAGGCTTCATGTGGCTACAACCACGATTGATAAGCTGGTGGATTATGTCTTTAATACACCTTCGGATCCCGGAAGGAGTCCTGATTGTGTAAAGCAAAGATGCGATATGATCAGATCAAATCTGGAAATTTTAGGAAAACATCATTTGGACACAATTTAATTATAGAATAGAATCTCGTGCGAAAAAGAAAGGAAAATGTTATGGCAAAATATAAAATGATAAGCGACCCATTAAAGAACATCCCATGGCAGGAGGGGCCGGAGAGCTTTTCCGGAGCGCCGATCTGGAGATACAAAGAAAATCCAATTATTGGCAGGAATCCGGTTCCGGGCGTTGCAAGAATTTTTAACAGTGCAGTAATGCCTTACGAAGGAAAGTTTATCGGTGTTTTCAGAGGAGAACAGACAAACGGCATTCCATATATTTACCTTGGAAGAAGTGAGGATGCCATCCATTGGGAGTTTGATACGGAAAAGATTCCGTTCGTTGATAAGGACGGAAAGCCCTTTATGCCGAGGTATGCTTATGATCCGAGACTTGTGAAGGTTGAGGATACCTACTACATCATCTGGTGCCAGGATTTTTACGGAGCATCAATAGGCATTGCAAAAACACAGGATTTCAGGCGCTTTGAGAGACTTGAAAACCCATTCATCCCGTTTAACAGGAATGCAGTTCTTTTCCCAAGAAAGATAAACGGTAAGTATATGCTGCTTTCAAGGCCTTCTGACAGCGGACACACTCCCTTTGGAGATATCTTCCTTTCTGAGAGTCCTGATATGGAGTACTGGGGGCACCACAGACATGTGATGGAGCGCTCATCAAACTGGTGGGAGTCAGTAAAGATCGGCGGTGGAGCAGCGCCTATTGAGACCAGCGAAGGATGGCTCTTGTTCTATCACGGTGTTACCGGAACCTGTAACGGCTTTGTATATTCAATCGGAGGAGCAATCCTTGACATCGATAATCCGTCAATCGTAAAATACCGCTGCGAAACTTTCCTTTTAACTCCTGAGGAGTGGTATGAGGAGAGGGGATTTGTGCCGAATGTTTGCTTCCCATGTGCAACGCTTCATGACAGCGAAAGCGGAAAGATAGCAATTTACTATGGTGCAGCGGACAGTTATGTCGGGCTGGCGTTTACAAAACTTGATGATATCATAGATTATATAAAGGAACATTCCTGTGTCAGAGAAAGTGATACCGAGCTTGGCATCAGATAAGGGTGATTTATGATAGCATTTGATAAGAACAGGGCTATAGCCAATCATGGTGATATTTCGCGGCTTTCAAAAGTTTATAAGAAACTGGAAGAGGGAAAAGAAGTAACAGTCTGCTTCCTTGGCGGATCGATAACCCGGGGAAGCCTTTCTTCTACTCCCAAGACCTGCTATGCGTACAGGACCTATGACTGGCTTAAGGGTAAGTTTCCTGAAGCTGAAATAAAATATGTAAATGCCGGTATCGGCGGTACTACATCTGCCTTTGGCAGTGCAAGGGCGGAAATGGATGTACTCTCCCATGATCCGGATCTGGTTGTTGTAGAGTTTTCTGTAAATGATGAATGCACCGATTATTTCCTGGAAAGTTATGAAGGGCTGGTAAGGAAGCTTTTGTATAGCAAGCACAGCCCTGCGGTTGTATGTCTTTTTAACTTTTTCTATGAAAACGGAAAAACAACAGAGAGGCTCCATTCAAAGGTTGCAAGGCACTATGGGCTTCCGGCTGCCTCCATGCAGGGTGCGATTTATCAGGATATTTTGAGCGGCAAAATTGAAGATATTTCACTTCTTTCTCCTGACGGACTCCATCCAAACGATGAGGGACATGAGGTTGTGAGCAGAGTCCTGACATATTTGCTGGAGACTCTGTATGATGAGTATAAAAACAACTCTTTGGGTGAGAGCGTTTTCGAAGAGGACGGGAAGACTAGCGCAGGTGGAGCTATTTTGCCGCTTACAGAGAACAGCTTTGAAACAGCCATAAGGCTTGATAACAGGAATTTCGAACCTGAGCTTTTGGGATTTGTAAAAGATACTTCGGCTCAGAGGGATATTACCGACTGTTTTAAAAACGGCTGGCTTGGGCAAAAGAAAAATGACAGGATTGTCTTTGAACTTAAGGGCGAGTATGAGTGCTCAGGGATTGCCGTTCAGTACGACAAGACCATGAAGCGGCCGGCACCGGTTATCTTAGTAACTGTTGATGGCAAAAAAGACGAGAGCGTTGTTATAGACAGTGCTTTTGATGAGACCTGGGGCGATCTTCTGGACATTAAACAGCTCTTTTTGCATGGAGAAAAGAAGAGCCACAGGCTGGAAATTGAACTTATTGATGATAAGGACGGAAAAGCAGTTCCGTTCAATCTGGTATCGGTTATAATTTCCGGATAAATTGCCGATATATATTTATATGCGTTTGTTTAGTTGTTAATTAGTTGTAAGTAAGAAATTTATTAGTAGGTGAAAATGACAGGTTCAGATAATAAGATCAAAGAATATAAAAATAACAAAATGGAGCCCATTTTCCTGGAGCCATATTTTACCCACAACATCTGGGGTGGTACTAAGCTCCGTGAGGTGTTCGGCTACAATGTGGAAGGCGATGATATAGGCGAGTGCTGGGGAATTGCGGCCCATCCAAACGGAAGATCCGTTGTGAAAAACGGACCTTTTAAAGGCATGGGACTGGATGAACTCTACAGCTCACACGGGGAATTGTTTGGGTCCCGGCATGATAAGTTTCCGCTGCTCATAAAGATCATTGATGCCAAGTCAGATCTTAGCATTCAGGTGCACCCTGATGATGAGTATGCAAGAGAACATGAAAACGGATCTCTTGGCAAAACCGAGTGCTGGTATGTGCTTGACTGTGACGAGGATGCTTCTCTTGTGGTAGGACACAATGCTAAGGACAGGCAGCAGCTTTGCGCAATGATGGATGAGGGAAGGTGGAACGATCTCATTCGCGAAGTTAAGATAAAAAAGAATGATTTTATCCAGATAGATCCCGGAACGGTTCATGCGATCAAGGGCGGCGTGGTTGTCCTTGAAACCCAGCAAAGTAGCGATATAACCTACAGGTTATATGATTATGACAGACTGTGGAACGGCCAAAAGCGCGAACTCCATGTGGAGAAGTGCAAGGATGTGATTACCGTTCCGGCAAAAGAAGCATCATCTTCAATAGTCCACGATACCGATACGCAGCAGGGAATTAAGCTTCTGGATAGCTGTGCTTATTACGAGGTTTACAGGATAAATGTTACGGATACTCTCGAGGTTGAGACGGATACATTATACAAACTTTTCTCGGTAATTGAAGGGGAAGGCTCTATCGATGGTCATCCGCTCAAGAAGGGTGATCATTTCATCCTTCCTGCCGGCTACGGCAAAGCATCTCTTTCAGGAAACATGAAACTGATCATGTCTACGGAAGAGTGATAATAGAAGGCAGCGGGCAGAGTCCTGCGCCCATCATACCGACACATCGAAGCCTCCACTTATTGTGGGGGCTATTGTTGTGGCGCCTGCTGCGGCGCTGGGCATTGAAATGACGGGGGTGATCCTGGGTGCATCACCTGTGCCGAAAGAAGCAGAGGGCGCCGCCGGACCTGCGCCGCTCATTCCATCTCCGCCCATTTGTTTACTTTTTTCGTGTTCCATAATACCTTTCAGATACTCTTTATCCGCTTCCGCGATTTCCTTCATTTCTTTGCCGCGGTGTTTTATCTTGAGCATCTTAAGGTCATCTTCTGACATGTTTGGATCGGGAGCATACATGGTCTCTGCCAGATCTGTCAGGCCCATTTCCTCAAGCATTTCAGACATTTCTTCAGAAAGCTCATTCATCATCTGTGACATGGCGTCATTTGAAGATTCAGCAATCTCCTGTGTGTTTTCTGAAATCTCTGCCGATAACTCATCCATCTGCATCTGAGCCTCTTCAACTTCCTGCCTGATGGAGTCATATACTGCCTGATAGTCGGTTTCATCGTATTCTTCATCTATATCCATTTCGGAAGCTTTGAAATCTTCTTTAGAAACAGCATCTTTAGCTTCTTCGGATTTTTCATTGGAATCATCTTTGTTTTCCTGAACTTCTTCCAACGCAGCACCTGCGCCTTTATGAGCGCGCTCCACCATCTCTTCCTGCTCAAGGTGTGCCACTTTTTTCTTTGCCACTTTTTCCATTGCCTTTGCATGGTCGATAGCAAGCTGAACTTCTTCTTCATCGTACTCGCCGTTTGCTTTAAGGCGCTTTAGACGCATAATCTCGCGTTTGGCAGCCTGCACGGCTTTCCTTGCGCTGACAGAGTTTTTGCTTCGAACAATCTGTGAGGAAATCTTTTTAAAGCTGTACTGAAGTTTTTTCTTTTCCAGTGAAGTCTCTTTTGCCTTTGCTCTGGAAGCCTGCAGCTGGCTGGCATAGCTAAGGCTCTGTTCCAATACGCTCTTGTTGTTTTGGGAAAGAGTCCGCTCCTGGGACTGCATTTTACGCATAAGGCCACTGCTAATGGATTCTTTTTCAAAACCTGCCTTGTTTTGGGCATAGTTAGTCTGGGGATTTTTCTGAGTAAAGATATTAGATTGTCGGTAAAGACCGGTATTTATTCCGACAGACATTGTTATCCTCCGTGATACCAAGTGGCCTGGTTTTGATCAGCAAAATCCATTTTGTGATTAATATAATATCTCATATTGTTTATCGGCTTTTTTAAGAAAAAGTTTACTCTTGAAAATGGCATTTTTCACTGATTTAGATGTAGACGAAGCCTGGAGATAATCATACAATATGTAGTTGAACTATATTTTAAGGAACCATAATAAAGAATTTGGGGGCAGAAATATGTCAGAATATTTATTTGTACATTTTACAACTGACGAAAGCGGGGAACAGGAGAAGATTTACTTTGCTGTGAGCAAGGATGGCCTCAAATGGGAGGATCTGGGCAAAGACAAGCCGGTAATCGAGACACGGCTTGGCACAAAGGGCATCAGAGATCCCTTCATTGTCTATGATGAGAACCTTAAAAAGTACTTCATCATCGCAACAGACTTAAACACCGGGACCATGAGCTGGAGTGAGGCAGTTACTGTGGGCAGCAGGTCTTTGTTTGTGTGGGAATCTGATGATCTTGTTCACTGGGAAAATGAGAGGCTTATTGAGGTGGGAATTCCGGAAGCTGGCTGTGTATGGGCGCCGGAGGCAGTTTATTGCAAGGAAAAGAATGCCTGGTTCGTATTTTGGGCATCAAAGGTAAAAGAAGATGGTGAAGAAGAAGCCAAGCACAGGATCTATGGCTCTTTTACCAAGGATTTTAAAGATTTTTCCCGGCCTTTCAAGTTCATGGAGGCCGGAAACGACGTTATAGATACGGATATTGTCATGGAAGACGGATGGTACTATAGGTTTTCCAAGGATGAGACCAACAAGACTATAGTCCTTGAAAGGAGCAGGACTCTTATCCCTGAAGGGGATGCCGGATATGAAAGGGTGCCGTCAGCTCTTTTAGATGGGCTCATGGGTGTAGAGGGGCCGGAGGCATACTATCTTAGGGATTGGAAAAAATGGTGCCTTATTGTTGATCAGTATGCCACAGGTGGAGGATATATGCCTCTTTTGACAGACAGCCTTGCCAGCGGGGATTTCAAGAAGCTTTCAGCAGAAGAATATAACATGGGAGCAAGGAAAAAGCGCCACGGAGGAATCATCGAGATTTCCGACGAGGCAGCAAAGCGCCTTAGAGAGGCGTTTTAAGGAGTTTAGGATGGTATGAAAAGACGAAGAAGGCAAGAGGGCAATGTTCTGACAAAGATAGTTATTACCGGTGCGGTATTGCTGGT
This sequence comes from Butyrivibrio sp., assembly GCA_024692165.1. GTDB lineage: Bacteria > Bacillota > Clostridia > Lachnospirales > Lachnospiraceae > Butyrivibrio. Next base: position 6,886 of record JAILMY010000008.1, read on the forward strand.
ATGTCTTGTGATTGCCGGGGCGATGCTTTTTATGAGCAGAAGGAAAAATGCGGATTCTGAAGAAAATGAGCATGCTTTTGAGGTAGAGGAAGTTGAGGATCTTGCGGAAAAAGAGGATTCTGCAGGTGTCGAGACTTCGGAAGAGCCAAAGGATACTGACCCTGAGGAAAATGATAACAGTGGAGAGGCTGGAAGTACAGCAGATATGGCTACTAAGGAGGATGCCTCTGAGAGAAAGAGTTCTGAACAGGTGGAAAAAGCCTCCGGCGAAGATGCAGATCCCGAGGCACAGGTTGCAAAAAATACCGGTGCGGAAGTTGATGTGGCTAAGCTTCTTAGCGCCAGCAACGTTGGTGAGAACTCCTCTGTAACTTATGGAATAGATGTTTCAAAGTTCCAGGGAACAATAGATTGGCAGCAGGTTGCCAGTACCGGCATAGATTTTGCCATGGTGAGAGTGGGCTACAGAGACTCCTCCACCGGTGAGATCAAGGCAGATACTAATGCCAAGTACAATATGCAGGAAGCGGAAAAGAACGGCATTAAGATCGGTGCATATTTCTTTTCAACAGCGGTAAGTTCTGAAGAAGCTGTGGAAGAAGCAAGTTGGGTGGCAAGCTATATTTCAAAATATCCTATAACCTATCCGGTGGGCTTTAACTGCGAGGGCTTCGACAATGAATCCAGCAGGCAGTACAACCTGTCGAAGGATGAGAGAAGCGCCATAGCGCTGGCTTTCCTTGATCAGATTTACAGCGCCGGATACACACCTATTTTTTATGCTTCAAGGGGAGAACTTTCCGGAGATTCTAAGTGGAACACATCCCAAATTCAGCAGAAGTGCAAGATATGGATGGCATGGTATGACCAGGATGTTTCCAATCTGGCAGGCGGTCCAGACTATGAGGGTCAGTGCGCTATGTGGCAGTACTCCAGTAAGGGAACAGTGGCTGGAATCGGTAAATCTGTAGATGTTGATGTGGCTTATTTTGGATATAACGGCACAGAATCTGCAAAGGATACCTCTGAGAGAGAAACCGCTACTGCTGACGTGGAAGCCCTGATGAAATTCAGCTCTGTGGAAGAAAATGTCACAGCCAAGAACACCACAAACCTGAGAGATAAGCCCAGTCAGGGATCTGAGAGTACCGTAAAGCTGGCTTTGCAGAACGGCCAGGTCGCCTTGAGGACCGGAATTAGCGACAGTGGCTGGTCCAGAGTCGTATATGAGGGAAATACATATTATGCTGTTTCCAGCTTTTTAACCACAGATATTTCTGCACCCAAGCAGGAGGAGCCGAAGGTAGCAGAGGACAATTCCGGCTTCAAGACCAAGTTCACGGACTGCAATGAGGTTGTAACTGCCAAGGATGTGGTCAACTTAAGGTCCAAGCCCAGCGTAACCGACGAAGATTCTGTTGTTGTGGCAAGCCTTAGCTCGGGAGATACTGCGGTGAGAACCGGAATCAACCAGGAATACGGCTGGTCAAGAGTTGAATATAACGGCCAGACTTTATACTGCGTAAGCAGCTATTTAAGAGTGGTTGAATAAGCAGTATCTGTGATCATAGAAAAATAAAAAGCTCCGCCAAAACGGCGGAGCACAGATAGCGGAGACGGCGGGATTCGAACCCGCGTGCCCAAAAGGACAAACGCATTTCGAGTGCGCCTCATTACGACCACTTTGATACGTCTCCAAACGCTTCAGGCAAAGGCCTGAAGCGTTTTTTATTATACTTTTTTAATGACTTTGAGTCAACCGGATTACTTGGCATGGGTTGCATTATTTTGTATAATCTATAGTAGTGTGCGTTTACAAAGATAAGCTTTTAGCTTTTTATTCAAAGGAGGCCTATTCACATGATGAGAATTGGTATGTTGACCAGTGGTGGTGACTGTCAGGCTTTGAATGCAGCAATGCGCGGCGTTGTTAAGTGTATTGCGCACAGTGGTGAGCAGGTTGAGTTCTATGGCTTTTTAAACGGGTACAGAGGACTCATCTACAGCGATTTCAGAATGCTCACCTCCAAGGATTTTTCCGGAATCCTGACTAAGGGCGGAACTATTCTTGGTAGTTCCAGAACGCCTTTTAAGACTATCAGGGAACCTGATGAGAACGGTCTTGATAAGGTTGAGGCAATGAAGCAGAACTATTACAAGCTTCAGCTGGATTGTCTCGTGGTGCTGGGCGGAAACGGTTCACAGAAGACGGCGAACCTGCTTAGTGAAGAGGGGCTCAATATAGTTTCGCTTCCCAA
>JAILMY010000021.1 GCA_024692165.1 Butyrivibrio sp.
CTCTGAAGCCTTGAAAGAAGAAGCTTTCGGAGGAACAACTACAATCTTTCCTCCTGAGAGTCCCTTACCAAGACCATCATTGGCATCTCCCTCAAGCTTTAAGGTCATGCCCTTAGGAATAAATGCTCCGAAGGACTGTCCTACACCGCCCTGGCAGTTTACAACGAAGGTATCCTCTGCCACATCGGTGCCCAGCTTATCTGTTATCACAGAACCCATGATGGTTCCAACAGCTCTGTTTGTGCTGGTAACCTGAACGCTCTCGGAATGTTTTTTGCCCTCTGAAATATACTTGCCAAAAGCCGGCAAAAGAACTGACTCATCTACTGTAGTTTCCAGCTTGAAATCATATATCTTGGCAGGATCGAAATGTCTTTCCTTCACATCTGCGTAGTCCCTGTTGAGGATCTGCGCCAGATCTACCATTTCAGCACGCTTTGTGATCTGTTTGTCCTTGACCTTGAGACAGTCAGTTCTTCCTACCATCTCGTCAACAGTCTTAAATCCAAGCTTTGCCATGATCTCACGAAGTTCTTCTGCGATAAACAGCATGAAGTTCATGACGTATTCAGGCTTACCCTTAAAGCGCTTTCTCAGCTCCTCGTTCTGGGTTGCGATACCAACAGGACATGTATCCTGGTTACATACTCTCATCATCATACAGCCCATGGTTACAAGGGGTGCTGTGGCAAATCCGAATTCCTCGGCTCCAAGGAGACAAGCTATTGCTACATCTCTTCCGCTCATGAGCTTGCCGTCTGTTTCCAGGATGACGTGATCTCTAAGGCCACTCTCTATCAAGGATCTGTGAGCCTCGGCTACACCGAGTTCCCATGGAAGTCCGGCATTATGAATGGAACTTTGAGGGGCAGCTCCTGTACCACCGTCATATCCGGATACCAGAATAACCTGAGCTCCGGCCTTGGCAACACCTGAAGCAATTGTTCCGACACCTGCCTCGGACACCAGCTTTACTGAAATCCTTGCCCGTCTGTTGGCATTTTTCAAATCGAAAATCAGCTGAGCCAGATCCTCGATGGAGTAGATATCGTGATGTGGTGGCGGTGAGATCAGGGATACACCGGGGGTTGAAAATCTTGTCTTGGCAACCCATGGATAAACCTTTTTACCGGGAAGATGTCCGCCCTCACCGGGCTTTGCGCCCTGGGCCATCTTGATCTGAATCTCCTGAGCACTGAGCAGATATCTGCTTGATACTCCGAATCTTCCTGACGCCACCTGTTTGATAGCACTGTTCTTTATTGTTCCGAATCTCTCCGGATTCTCGCCGCCTTCACCGGTATTTGATTTACCGCCCAGGGTATTCATGGCGATGGCCATGGTCTCATGGGCCTCCTGAGATATGGATCCGTAGCTCATGGCTCCGGTATTAAATCTCTTAACGATCTCTGATGCAGGTTCAACCTGATCAAGAGGCAGTGGCTCTTTAGCAGGAACAAATTCAAGGAGGCCTCTCAAGGTATGAGGTTTCTCGTTGTCTACGATATCTGTGTATTCCTTGAATCTCTCATAGCTTCCGGACTGGGTAGCCTGCTGAAGGGCTATTATGGTCTGAGGATTGTAGAGATGATCCTCCTTGTCGTTTCCGCTTCTTAGCTTATGGAAGCCTGTGCTGTCCAGTGTTGTATCTGTTACAAGCCCCATAGGATCGAAGGCATGGTCATGTCTGAACTTGATACCCTCTTCGATCTCTGCCAGACCAATTCCGCCAACTCTGCTGACGGTTCCTGTGAAGTAATCATCAATAACTTCCTTAGAAAGGCCGATGGCTTCGAAAATTCTTGCGGACTGATAGGACTGAAGGGTCGAAATACCCATTTTTGCCGCAGTCTTAACGATTCCGTGAAGTATTGCGTAGTTGTAATCCTTGATGGCTGTGTGGTAATCCTTATCAAGGATTCCGATATCTATAAGCTCTGCAATACACTCGTGGGCAAGATATGGATTTATGGCTCTTGCACCGAATCCAAGGATTGTGGCCATCTGATGCACATCTCTTGGCTCACCGCTTTCAAGGATCAGGGATATGGCTGTTCTCTTCTTGGTTCTTACCAGGTGCTGCTCCACGGAAGAAACAGCAAGGAGTGAAGGGATTGCCACGTGGTTTTCATCAATTCCTCTGTCTGAGAGGATAATTATGTTATTTCCTTTACTGTAAGCTCTGTCCACACTGATTGACAGCTGCTCGAGAGCCTTTTTCAGGGAAGTGTTTTTGTAGTATAAAAGAGAAATTGTCTCAGTCTTAAATCCCGGCTGATTCAAAGTCTTTATCTTCAGCAGGTCAACGCCGGTAAGAATGGGGTTATTAACCTCAAGTACGCGGCAGTTTTCACCCTTCTCCTGAAGGAGATTACCGTCAGATCCAATGTAAACAGTGGTATCTGTTACGATCTCTTCTCTCAAAGAATCGATCGGAGGGTTTGTAACCTGTGCAAATAACTGCTTAAAGTATGAGAAAAGAGGCTGATGCTTCTCGGAAAGAACTGCCAGCGGAACATCGTGTCCCATGGAAGCTGTAGCTTCTATAGCATTTGTAGCCATAGGAAGGATTCCGTTCTTCACATCCTCATAGGTATATCCGAACACCTTATAGAGCTTATCTCTCATCTCCTGACTGTGAGTTGGGATCTTCTTATTAGGAATACTCAGATCGTGCAGATAAAGGAGGTTTCCGTCGATCCACTCACCGTAGGGCTGCCTTGATGCATAGTAGTTTTTACACTCCTGATCGGAGATGATTCTCTTTTCAATAGTATTTACCAAAAGAATTTTACCTGGCTGAAGTCTTGATTTCTTTACGATATGTTCAGGTTCAATGTCCAGAACGCCAACCTCTGAAGCCAGGATAAGTCTGTTGTCATCTGTAATATAGTATCTTGAAGGTCTAAGGCCGTTTCTATCCAGGGTTGCTCCAAGGATATCTCCGTCGGAAAAAAGAATAGCTGCCGGTCCATCCCATGGCTCCATCATGGTTGCGTAGTAGTGATAGAAATCCTTTTTGGACTCATCCATGAAGTGATTGTGCTTCCAGGGCTCCGGTATTGTGATCATGGCTGCCAGCGGAAGATCCATGCCGTTCATATACATAAACTCCAGGGTATTATCCAGCATAGCTGAGTCTGATCCGGTCTTGCTTACTACAGGGAAAATCTTGTCAATGTCTGCATCCTTCATGACAGGAGAAATGATAGTCTCCTCTCTGGCAAGCATTCTGTCGATATTTCCTCTGATGGTATTGATCTCACCGTTGTGGGCGATCATCCTGTAGGGATGAGCTCTCTCCCAGCTAGGTGTTGTATTTGTTGAAAATCTTGAATGAACAATGGCAATAGCAGTCTTGTAATCCTTGCTCTGAAGGTCTTCATAGAAGGCACGAAGCTGTTTTACCAGAAACATTCCCTTATATACGATGGTTCTTGAAGACAGGGATGTGATATAAGTATCCTCTGAACTCTGCTCAAATTCTCTTCTGCAGATGTAGAGCTTTCTGTCGAAATCGATACCTCTCTCCACATCATCAGGTCTTTCTATAAAGCACTGACAGATGTATGGCATACAATCCCTAGCCATATCTCCGAGGATTTCAGGATGAACAGGAACGTCTCTCCAGCCCAGAAACTTCATTCCGCTCTTTTCGCAGATCACTTCAAACATTCTTTTTGCGAAGGTTCTCTTAAGCTCGTTCTGTGGGAAAAAGAACATTCCGATACCGTAATCTCTGGCATCCTTAAGCTCAACTCCACAGCATCTTGCTGCCTTTGAAAAGAATCTGTGAGATATCTGAAGAAGAATTCCTACGCCATCTCCAACTTTTCCACTGGCGTCTTTTCCTGCGCGGTGTTCGAGCTTCTCAACAATGCTGAGGGCATCGTCAAGGGCCTTTACATCAGCATGTCCGTCTATATTTACAACTGCGCCGATTCCGCAAGCATCGCGCTCAATGTTGTCGTTGTACAGCATCGTAGTCATTGTCTTCGTCTCCTACCATGTATCATTTTTCCGGCCTGCACCTTGTTTGATGGATGCAGGCCGATTTTTCAAGCTTATTACTCTGAGAAAAGAAGGTCTGAATATACAGGGAATGGCCAGTACTGCTCATCAACAAGAAGCTCAAGGGCATCTGCTGACTTTCTGGCAGCATCCATATCTGCAATAATTGTCTTGTGGTAGTATTCCATAGCCTTCCATGGATCTGCAGGAACCTTGCTCATATCCTTTGCAAGCTTCTGGCACTGCTTCATAAGTGCATCTGTAAGAACTGCCACTTCTTTAGATGTATCTGTCTCGTATGCTGTTACGCAGCCGGCAGCCTTAAGTGTTGCCATTCTGTCGCAAAGATCAGCTGCATAGGATGATACTGCAGGAAGAATCTGTCTTCTGATCATATCAAGCATTGTGTTAGCTTCGATAGCGATCTTAGCGCCGTAGGTCTCAGCATGGATAAGTGCTCTTGCCTCGATCTCGCCTGCTGTGTAAACACCGTTGCCGACATAGAGATCAACTGCTTTTTTGTCAGCGTAGTGTGGAAGAGCATCTGCTGTGGATACGAGGTTTGAAAGTCCTCTCTTTGTAGCCTCTTTTACCCAGGACTCATCATAACCGTTGCCGTTGAAGATGATTCTCTGATGCTCTGTAAAGGTCTTCTTGATAAGCTTCTGGAGATCTGCATTGAAGTTCTTGGACTTCTCGAGCTTGTCTGCAAATTCCTTGAGCTCCTGTGCCATGATTGTGTTAAGAGCGATGTTTGGACCTGAGATAGACTGAGCTGATCCAAGCATACGGAACTCAAACTTGTTTCCTGTGAAAGCCATAGGTGATGTTCTGTTTCTGTCTGTGTTGTCCTGTGGAATAGAAGGAAGAACATCAATACCGATCTCTATCTTCTTCTTTCCGCCATCCTTGTATGGCTTGCCACTGATGATTGATTCTACAACTGCCTCAAGTTCGTCACCGAGGAAGATTGAAATAATTGCAGGCGGTGCTTCCTGCGCGCCGAGTCTGTGATCGTTTCCTGCTGATGCAACTGTACATCTGAGTGTATCCTGATACTCATCAACACCCTTTACGAAAGCTGCCAGGAATAAAAGGAACTGTGCGTTCTGG
>JAILMY010000049.1 GCA_024692165.1 Butyrivibrio sp.
TTTGTCAAGCCATTACCTACGTGAAAAGCCTGCCTTTTAGCATCTCTTTCACGTAGTCCACGCTAAAAGCCCCTATTAAACCTACGGGAGAAAGCAAAAAATCGTTGAGCATACACGTAAGGCAGCCTTGGCGGAAAAAGACGCCCGGGATTAATCCCGGACGCCCCTCAGTTATTCAAGATTTCTTTTGCCTTTACTTCAGCTTCCTCTTCACTAAGCCTGCCATGCTCTCTTAAGAACCGTGCAAGCTTCTGCGTAGAAGCCACGAGGGTTTCTTCTCTTCCCTCTTCTCTTCCCTCTTCTCTTCCCTCTTCTCTTCCTTCTTCTCTTACATCATCAAGAATAGTTACTGATTTCATATACGCAGACCCCCATTCTTTATTTTTCCTTGCAATGTCCACTGCAATGTCGATTTCATCTGTGAGAGTATCTCTTGGTTTACCGTCGTTTATGTATTCAAACAGTAGTTTAATATCATTCGGTATGTCCAAAGCTTCAGATGTAGTATTATAAAAAATCTTGCTCGTACCATCGTTAAGGCTCAGGCTTTCATCTTCAATACAGTTTTCCTCAAAACTGTATTTGTATAACCCTCTTCCAAAAGGATCAAAGGTACAGATAAAAATTACCTTGCTGTCCTTAAGCTTGCGATAAGAAGTTCCTTTTAAAAGCTGATCCATATCTATCATAGCCTGATATTCTCTGGATCTTTTGGGGAGGGAATAGTATTCTATCCTCTTCTTGTTAAGGTTTTGCATTTCTGCATCATAAATCGTGTTACTCTCAACGTCCTCAGTATATATATCAAGTCTTATCGATTTTCCGTCCTGAGTAAACTTCACCTCATGCTCGCGCATCGGAGTTACAAGTTCTCCTATGTCGTACTGCATCAGCCTTTCGAGTACCTTCCGGCACAAATTTACATCTTCCATGACCTTTCCAAACATAAAATCGTCACGGAACATCAATTCTTCATATTGCTTCATAATGCTCCTATTCCGGGAGCATTTCCTGATGCTCCCTTTATTTGTTTTTTCTTAGGGATTTCATCAGGAACCAGACTTGGTTGCCGTCATTGGCTGAACGCCACGTGAAATAACCTATGTATAAATGCTAACATATGGCATGTGTGAATTCAAGTTATGTCCTTTATTTTATAAAGATTTAATAATTCAAATGACGCTTATGAGTTGAGAAGTCTCAATTAGCCAAAAAGCAGTGACTATAGCAAATAATAGGGCGCCCGGGATTAATCCCGGACGCCCTTTAAATCACTTCTACTAACTCTTTATTATCGGCCTATAGTCCGTATCTGCTTTCTTACAAGTAGCTTGTTGCAAGAATACTAACTTGTGTTAGATTAGCCAAGTAAGCTAAGAACGCCCTGGTTAGACTGATTAGCCTGGGCAAGCATAGCCTGGCCTGCCTGAGCAAGGATGCTATTGTTGGAGTAAGCAACCATCTGCTTAGCCATATCTGTATCACGGATAGCAGATTCAGCACTTGTTGTGTTCTCAACTACGTTGTCGAGGTTGGCAATTGTATGTTCAAGTCTGTTTTGAACTGCACCGAGTGCAGATCTCTGCTCGGACACTTTCTGGATTGCCGCATTTATGGTGTCAATTGAATTCGTCGCATTGTCGGCTGTATCGCCATCAACCCTCAAGCCATTGATTCCAAGGCCGCGAGCTGACATCATATCGATTGTAAGACCAATCTTATTATCCTTTGTGGAATCGGCACCAACGTGAAGGCTAATGTCAAGGCCCTTGTTAAGATCAGCAAAGGCAGTTACCTTTACAGAGAATTTTCCATCATCCGAAAGTGTTGCATCTACTTTTTTGAAATTTCCAGCGTTGTCATTCTTAATAGCCCTCTCCAGGTCCTCAATATTTCCGAAATACTTTCTCCACTCATCGCCATATGCTTTATTGTGGGCATTAACAATATCATCAATAGTTGTACTATAGTTTACACCAGCGGTATCATGACCAACGACGAAGTTTGTTATCAATGTATATACTGAGTCCCCCACCAAAGCGAAGGCTGTATTAAATGTGCTCTCTTCTTTTATCCCAAGACCTGTTCCATCAGGTTCAGCAGGTACGTACATTCGAATGTCAGGAGTAAGTCCCGAAATATCACAATTCGCCAGTGTATCCTCAAATACTACTTTTTCACCATTAGCATCAAAAACATCCGTTGTATTTGAAGAATCCACAGCTTTGGAAGCCTCAAGAAAACTGAGCGTTCCTGTTCCATCGCCATGATCACCTTTTAAAAGATATGTCTCGTTAAACTTTGTGGTTGTGGATACACGATCAATCTCTGTAACAAGCTGGTCAACCTCAGCCTGAATATAGTCTCTGTCGTCTTTGGAGTTTGTTCCGTTGGCTGCTTTAACTGCAAGTTCGTTCATTCTCTGGAGCATATCATGAACTTCCGTTAATGCGCCTTCTGCTGTCTGCACTGCTGAGATACCGTCCTGCGCGTTTGAAGAAGCCTGAGTAAGTCCTCTGATCTGTTTACGCATCTTCTCACTTATTGATAATCCTGCTGCATCATCTGCTGCACGATTAATCTTATACCCCGATGACAGTTTCTCTGTCGCCTTTGCCTGGCTCTTTGTAGTTATGCCAAGCATTCTGTTTGAATTCATTGCAGTTAAGTTGTGCTG